>NZ_MPPE01000036.1:0-147965 GCF_001896645.1 Tepidanaerobacter sp. EBM-49 | reverse complement strand
GCCCCAAGGCACCATAGATGTGCGGAAGTGGCTCAGTGGTAGAGCATCGCCTTGCCAAGGCGAGGGTCGCGGGTTCAAATCCCGTCTTCCGCTCCATTTTTCTATTATAATTGTATAATTGTTTTAAAGATTTACTTTGGCGGCATAGCCAAGTGGTAAGGCAGAGGTCTGCAAAACCTTTACCCCCAGTTCGAATCTGGGTGCCGCCTCCAAAAATAGATTACGCCGGGATGGCGGAACAGGCAGACGCACAGGACTTAAAATCCTGCGGGAGTTAAATCCCGTACCGGTTCGATTCCGGTTCCCGGCACCACCTTTAATCATTACATTATCAGACAATTTGGGCGCTTAGCTCAGTGGGAGAGCACTTCCTTGACGCGGAAGGGGTCGTAAGTTCAATCCT
The DNA here is from genome assembly GCF_001896645.1 of Tepidanaerobacter sp. EBM-49. Taxonomy (NCBI): domain Bacteria; kingdom Bacillati; phylum Bacillota; class Clostridia; order Thermosediminibacterales; family Tepidanaerobacteraceae; genus Tepidanaerobacter; species Tepidanaerobacter sp. EBM-49. The sequence continues at coordinate 147,562 of NZ_MPPE01000036.1, read as the reverse complement.
TACAGCGCCCACCATTGATTTAAATAATTTCATATAAGTTTTGACAGATATCGGCGCAAAGTATTTTAGTTCTTCTGCGGCGGTTTTTTTATTCTACAATAAGCCTTCTCTCTTGAAGGAAAGGTGTATATATGCTATTATATTAGCGATGGATTAAATTTATATATAAATGAGCTTAATTACACAAATTTAACAAAAAGGAGAAACGGTGATAAGTTCTATGAGCCAATATGTTCAACTGGCATTAATGCCTTTAATCGGAGCGCTTATAGGATGGGGCACTAATCTTTTTGCAGTAAAGCTTATTTTTAGGCCGCTAAACCCTATCAAAGTTCCCGTTTTTGGTATCGAGATTCAGGGCTTGATTCCAAAACGCAGGCTCGATATATCAAAAAGCATTGGTGAAGCCCTGGAAAAAGAAATCATATCCACAGAAGAAATCATAGAAAATCTTGCCTCTGAAAAAAACAAAACTGAGTTTATGGAGTATATTAAAAATCTGATATCAGCAAAAATCACAGCTAAACTTCCGGCTATTATACCTACAGGGTTGCGAAATTCCATAGCAACACATATAAGTAGTGTCATAGGGCAAAATGGGAATGATATTTTCGAAGAAATAAAATACAATCTTGTTTCTAAAGCAAAAGAAGAACTAAATTTGAAAGAAATGGTAGAAGAGAAGATTAACTCTTTTGATTTAAAGGAATTAGAAGATCTTATTATCCAACTTGCAAACAGAGAACTAAGGCAGATTGAAGTCCTTGGCGGAGTGATGGGGTTTTTAGTAGGCATTTTTCAAGCAGGCATTACCTATGTCCTGATGTAACAATAATGCTTTATACCTTGACAATATAAGCTTTTAAGATTTATAATTATGAAAATCACTAGACAAACAAACCAAATAATTGATTGTGAAGCAATGACGAGAAGAGTAAGTTTGCAAAGTTCCAAAGAGAGGGGCCGGCAGCTGGAAAGGTCCTGGAAACAGCAAGCCGAAAACCAACTCTGAGCCTTTCACGGCACAGGCCTTATAAAAATGAGTTTAAATTAGGGTGGAACCGCGGGAAAACCTCTCGTCCTTAAACGGATAGAGAGGTTTTTATTTTGCACTGCTCAAAAGATAAAGGAAAGGACAGTTGTGGAATGAATGAAATTAAAGTAACTTTAAAAGGTGGAGTTGAAAAACTCTACAAAAAAGGCATTTCGCTTTTGGAAATTGCCCAGGATATAAGCCCGAGACTTGCTAAAGAGGCCTTGATAGCAAAAGTCGACGGCAAAGCAAAGGATCTTAGCGTGAAAGTAGACGAAGATTGTAGTGTCGAGATACTGACATTTGAAGATGAAGAAGCTAGAAAAGCTTTCTGGCACAGCACTTCACATGTTATGGCACAAGCCGTAAAAAGGCTTTTCCCCGAAACTAAGCTTGCTATAGGTCCGGCCATCGATGAGGGATTTTACTATGATTTCGATAGAGATGAAAGCTTTACACCTTCGGATCTTGAAAAAATAGAAAACGAGATGGCAAAAATAGTCGCCGAAGATTATCCCTTTTGCCGCATAGATGTTACAAAAGAAGAAGCTTTATCGGAATTTAAAAAGATGGGTGAGCCTTATAAGGTAGAACTCATTGAGGCACTGCCTGAAGATGCGCCGATAAGCTTTTATCAGCAGGGAGAGTTTAAGGATTTATGCGCAGGTCCCCATATTCCATCTACCGGCAAGATAAAGGCATTTAAGCTTACAAGTCTTGCAGGGGCATACTGGAGAGGCGATGAGCGCAATAAAATGCTTCAGCGTATTTATGGCATTTCTTTCCCCAAAAAATCCATGCTGGATGAATACCTTAAAAGAATAGAAGAGGCAAAAAAGCGAGACCACAGAAAACTAGGAAGAGAATTAGACATTTTTAGTCTTCATGAAGAGGGTCCGGGGTTTCCCTTCTTTCATCCGAATGGTATGGTGATTTGGAATCTGCTTACGGATTTTTGGCGCAAAGAGCATACAAAAAGAGGCTATAAAGAGATAAAAACGCCTATAATATTAAACGAAGAGCTTTGGAGGAGATCCGGCCACTGGGATCACTACAAGGAAAATATGTATTTTACTCAAATAGATGGAGAAAATTATGCCGTAAAGCCGATGAATTGCCCGGGAGGCATTCTTATGTACAAGACAGATTCTCACAGCTACAGAGACCTGCCGATAAGGCTGGGCGAGCTGGGGTTAGTGCATCGGCATGAACTGTCAGGGGTACTTCATGGCCTTATGAGGGTCAGATGTTTTACCCAGGATGATGCTCATATATTCATGACGCCTTCCCAGATTGAAGATGAAATAATCGGTGTTATAGATTTGGTAGACTATTTCTATCAAATATTCGGTTTTGAATATAATGTAGAACTTTCCACAAGACCGGAAAATTCCATGGGGTCAGATGAACTGTGGGAGCAGGCAACCTCAGCGCTTCAAGGAGCTCTTGAGAAAAAAGGGATGTCTTATAAGATTAACGAAGGGGACGGAGCATTTTACGGTCCAAAAATCGATTTTCACTTAAAAGACAGCTTAGGCAGGACATGGCAGTGTGGCACTATTCAATTAGATTTTCAAATGCCGGAGCGTTTTGATTTGACATATATCGGACAAGATGGCGAAAAACATAGACCAGTTATGATTCACCGTGTGATATTCGGAAGTATTGAGCGTTTTATAGGAATTTTAATCGAGCACTATGGAGGGGCTTTCCCTGTTTGGCTTGCTCCCGTTCAGGCAAAAATTCTTCCTATAAGTGAAAAACATTTAGATTACGCCTATAAAGTGAAAAAGCAACTGGATGCAGCCGGCATTCGAGCCGAAGTTGATGAGAGAAATGAAAAGATAGGCTATAAGGTAAGAGATGCCCAGATGAAAAGGATTCCTTTTATGCTGGTTACAGGTGATAAAGAAGCCAGTGAAAATACAGTTTCCGTCAGAACCAGAGAAAAAGGGGATACAGGCTCAAAGCCTATTGAAGAATTTATAAATGAAGTTAATGAACTTGTTTCAAAATTTAATTGACTATAAATGTAACATGTGATATATTTACGAAGGTAACAAAATAAAAACTTTTGCAAAGTAGAAGATACTTCTCACCTTGTGGCGAAAGCTTACAAGGTTGCTATCCGTAAGATTATTATTTCTTGGGGTGAGAAGATTCTTCTTGCCCCTTTAGTTTTTAAAAATTTTTGGAGGTGAATAGTATTAGCAAAGACAAAGAAATTCAGGTGAACCACGATATAAGAGATCGAGAAGTGAGAGTGATTGCGCCTGATGGCAAGCAGCTTGGAGTCATGTCAACAAAAGATGCGTTGCGCTATGCTCAGGAAGCACAGTTGGATTTAGTAAAAATTGCGCCGGATGCGAAACCGCCCGTGTGCAAGATTATGGACTTTGGTAAGTATAAATATGAGCAGAGTAAGCGGGAGAAAGAGGCCCGTAAGAAACAAAAAATAATAAACATAAAAGAAATCAGAATGAATCCGACTATAGATGAACATGATTTTCAAGTCAGACTAAAAAACGCTATTAAGTTTTTGCAAGATGGTGACAAAGTAAAAGTAAGTATCAAATTCCGCGGCAGACAGATGACTCACACAAAATTAGGTGAAGAAGTTTTGAATAAGTTTGTCGAAGGAGTAAAAGATTATGGTTTTGCCGAAAAAGAACCAAAAATGGAAGGCCGAAATATGGTGGTTGTAATTTCGCCTAAGGAAACAACTGAAAAGGAGTGATTTTGGTGCCAAAGGTTAAAACACACAGAGGCGCGGCTAAGAGATTTAAAGTTACAAAGACAGGGAAAATAAAAAGATTTAAGGCTTACAAAAGCCATATACTTACCAAAAAAAGCTCAAAGAGAAAGAGACATTTGAGAAAGCCTGCTATTTTGACAAAAGCTGATCACAAGAGAATAAAACAGGTAATACCATACATGTAATACCATCAGAGGAGGATGATTATGGCACGAGTGAAAAGAGGAGTTACAGCTCGCCACAGACATAAAAAAATTATTAAATTAGCAAAGGGTTATAAAGGATCTTTGAGCAGACTTTACAGACCTGCAAATCAAGCAGTTTTAAAAGCCCAGGCCCATGCTTATACAGGAAGAAAGCTCAAAAAGAGAGATTTTAGGAAACTTTGGATTGCAAGAATCAATGCGGCAGCAAGGGCAAATGGTCTTTCTTACAGCAAACTTATATACGGTCTGAAAAAAGCAGGCGTGCAAATTAACCGTAAAATGCTGTCGGAAATGGCGATAAATGATGGAAACGGTTTTGCACAATTAGTTGACATTGCTAAAGCAAACGTGAAATAAAAGCGGCATATACAGTCGCTTTTTTAGACTTTTCGGGGGCGGTTAAAATCAAGATTCTTGATGTGGGACTTAGGAGGTTAAAGCCGACCCAAATTTTGGCTGTCGGCTTTGCTTTGCTAATACTTACAGGTGCGGTTTTATTGACATTGCCAATATCGGCAAGTGATGGTAAAAGCGTAGGTTTTTTAGATGCTTTATTTACCTCCACATCTGCTGTATGCGTGACAGGACTTGTGGTTGTAGATACCGGTACACGATATTCGCTTTTCGGACAAATAGTAGTTATGTGTCTGATCCAAATGGGCGGCCTAGGCATAATGACAATGGCTACAACGGTCTTTTTACTGCTGGGGAAAAAGATAACACTTAGAGAGCGCATGGTGATGCAAGAGGCCCTTAATCAATCGACACTGTCCGGACTTGTAAAACTTTCACGCAACATTTTAATTACAACTTTAATATTTGAAGGAACAGGCGCAGCTCTTTTGGCTCTTCGATTTTCTCAGATATATGGTCCGACAAGGGGAATATATTACGGCGTATTTCATGCTGTTTCAGCATTTAACAATGCCGGATTCGATGTTATTGGAAACTTTAAAAATTTAACGCCCTTTGTTGAAGATCCTTTAATAAACTGCGTTATAATGGGATTAATAATATTTGGCGGATTAGGATTTTCTGTAATTCAGGATATTATCACAAAGAAAAACTTTAAACATCTTTGCCTGCATTCAAAGATTGTTATCGTTACTACACTGCTGCTTTTGACCTGCGGGTTTGTGGCATTTTACGCTATTGAAAGTTCAAATCCTTATACACTAGGCGGTCTTTCGACAAAAGGGAAAATCTTAGCAGCAGCTTTTCAATCTGTTACCCCGAGAACAGCAGGATTTAATACAATCAATCTTGCAGATTTAAAAATGCCGTCAAAATATCTAACAATTCTTTTGATGTATATTGGCGCATCACCGGGCTCTACCGGAGGCGGTATCAAGACCTCCACTTTTGCTGTAATTATTATGATGATATATACAATACTTGCTTCAAAGGAAGATGTGGAAATTTCCGGAAGAAGAATTCCATATGACAACATATTTAAAGCGGCAGTTATTGGAGTTATAGCTTTACTATTGATTTTTACAAGTTCCTTTATTTTAACCATGACAGAAAATACGGATTTCATGTCTATTCTATTTGAAACCACATCGGCCTTTGGCACTGTGGGTTTAAGCTTGGGACTGACGCCAAATCTTACGGATATTGGCAAAGTAGTGATAATATTAACCATGTTTGCCGGCCGAGTAGGGCCTTTGACCCTTGCAATGGCGCTTGGAGGACGGACAAACAAAGCAATGATTAGATTTCCAGAAGAAAGAGTTCTTGTCGGATAATATCGGAGGCGATTTTGATGAAACAGTTTGTTGTAATAGGCCTTGGCCGTTTTGGATTTAGTCTGGCTAAGACATTGTATGAATTAGGTCATGATGTGCTAGGGATTGATAACGATGAGGAAATTGTTCAAAGCGTAGCTGAAAGTATAACACACGCGGTCAAGGCAGATGCAACAGATGAAAACGCCCTCAAAGCGTTAGGCGTTAGAAACTTTGATGTGGCGGTAGTCAGTATAGGAAATGATATTCAATCTAGTATACTGGTAACCCTTATACTCAAAGAAATGGGTATAAAATATGTAGTTGCAAAAGCAAACAGTGAACTGCACGGCAGAGTACTGAAAAAGATAGGTGCAGATAGAATAGTTTTTCCTGAACGAGATATGGGAATCAGAGTTGCGCATAACCTGACACTGTCCAATATACTAGACTATATTGAACTTTCACCTGAATACTCTATCATAGAAATAAGTGCACTGCCGGCTTGGTATGATAAGAGCTTAAGACAGCTCAATATGCGCACTAAATACGGGCTAAATGTCATTGCGATAAAGCGCAACGGCAATATTATAATATCCCCTAACGGCGATGATATGATTTTAAGAGGAGACATATTAGCTGTGGTGGGTCATAAGGACGATATTGAAAATATAGAAAAGCACTTTTAGAAACGGATGAATACTGATATGCCGGATGAACTTTCCAAAAACCAGCAGCGGCTAATTAAAAACCTTATTCAATCCAAGAAGGCAAGGATAAAAAATCGCTGTTTTATTGTAGAAGGCACAAGAAATGTTGGTGAACTTTTAAATTCAGATTATACAATAAAGCTTGTAGCAATTACAGAAGAGTTTTTAGTAGCAAATCCCGATTTTATAAAGCTACTTTATAAAAAGGTTCCACAGCGCAGTATTTACCAACTCAAAACCGATGAGCTTGATAAACTAACTGATACTGTTACACCTCAGGGCATATTGGCAGTAGCAGAGTTTAAGAAAACTGATTTAAAAGATGTAATCCATGGTGATTTTTTAGTAATTGCACTAGATAAAGTTAAAGATCCGGGCAATACAGGTACAATTATAAGGATAGCTGATGCAGCGGCTGCAGATGCAGTGATAGCCGGCAAGGGGTGTGTTGACATTTATAACCCAAAGGTTGTGCGGGCTGCTATGGGATCCATTTTTCATGTGCCGGTAATAGAAAGCGAAGATCTTGCCAAGACACTGAAAGATTTACAGGCGGCAGGAGCTGCTATAGTAACAACCCATCTTGGGGCAACAAGATTTTATTTTGATGTAAATTATAAAAGAGCGTCAGTGATTATAATGGGCTCAGAAGACGAAGGAGTCTCAAAGGATATAGTTGGGATTTCAGACGAAATAGTCAAAATCCCAATGCCGGGTAAAGCCGAGTCCTTGAATGTAGCTGTTTCCTGCGGAGTAATAGTTTTCGAAGCAGTAAAACAGCGGATCAACTCGTGACAAGTCAGTTGTAAAAAGCCCTAGGCTGTGCTATAATATTGGTGTGTAAACCTTAGGAAAGGGTGGAGCACGATGCCTGAGGCGGAACTTTTTTGGAACATTTTTGAGACTACCGGTTCTATTGTAGCTTATCTTATTTATAGACAATTTTTAACTTCGTAAAATGCTATGAAAGAGAGAGTAGACGGATGTACCTTTTCAGGGAACACAGGCCACGGACTGCAAGCCTTTGTATGGGAAGCCGTTGAAGTTCACTCTGAAGCTGAGAGGTTGAAATTGAAGTAGGCCTCCCCGGTTTTTGCCGTTATAAATTTCGAGGGTTTGTGAAACTAAAAAAGGGTGGTACCACGGAAGAAGGCTTTCGTCCCTAGTGTATTAGGACGGAAGCTTTTTATTATCTAATGACAGGAGGCAAGTTAAGTTGAAAGACGATTTGATAAACTTAAGAGAAAGAGCTTTAAAAGCCTTATCTGAAGCTGATAGTATCGACAAATTAAATGACATGAGAATTAAAATTTTAGGTAAAAAAGGAGAGCTAACCCAGATTTTAAAAGGAATGGGCAAGCTTTCCGATAAGGAACGACCCGAGATAGGAAAACTCGCAAACGAAATAAAAACAGAGCTTGAACAGAAGATTGCCGAAAAAGAGCTAGAATTAAAGAAGGCGTTAAAAGAAGAAAGAATGCGCCGGGAATTTATAGATGTTACAATTCCTACTAAGGTTTTACTGGGAGCAAAACATCCCCTCACCCTTGTTATGGATGAAATAAGGGATATATTTATAGGTCTTGGATACAAAGTAGTGGAAGGACCTGAGATAGAGCTTGAATATTATAACTTTGAGGCATTAAATACTCCGGCGGATCATCCGGCACGGGATATGCAGGACACCTTTTACATAAGCGACGAAATACTTCTTCGGACCCAGACCTCGCCGGTTCAAATACGGACAATGGAAAAAGAGCAACCGCCCCTTAAAATAATTGCACCGGGCAGGGTTTTTAGATCTGACACCGTAGACGCCACACACTCACCGATGTTTCATCAGGTAGAAGGACTTGCAGTAGGTGAGGGTTTTACAATGGGAGATTTAAAGGGAACCCTTGTTACTTTCGTGCATGAGATGTTCGGCCGGGACAGAAAATCGCGATTTCGCCCTCACTTTTTCCCTTTTACAGAGCCTAGTGCCGAAATGGATATTTCCTGCATAGCCTGTCACGGCAAAGGCTGCCGAGTTTGTTCATATACCGGTTGGCTGGAAATATTAGGCTGCGGCATGGTACACCCTAATGTGCTTCGAAATGTAGGTCACGATCCTGAGAAAATTAATGGTTTTGCATTCGGTATGGGAGTCGAGCGGATAGCAATGCTAAAATATGGGATTAATGATTTAAGACTTTTTTACGAAAATGATCTGCGCTTTTTAAAACAGTTTTGAGAGGAGGATTTTTAAGTGCTGGTACCTATGAGATGGTTAAAAGAATTTGTTAAAATAAATGAAGAGCCTGAAGAACTTGCCCAGAAACTTACAATGTCAGGCTCAAATGTTGAGGGTGTTGAATATTGGGGGAAAGATATTAAAGGCATAATAATAGGCGAGATTGAAAAAATAGAAAAACACCCTGATGCCGATAAATTGATAATTGTATATGTAAATACAGGGAATGAAACAGTGCAAATAGTAACAGGAGCCACAAATGTTAGAGAAAAAGACAAAGTGCCCGTAGCCTTAAATGGTTCAATTATTGCCGGTGGCAAGAAAATCAGAAAATCCAAGTTCCGCGGAGTAGATTCATGGGGAATGCTTTGTTCTGCAGAAGAACTGGGGCTAGACGACCACGGTTTACCTTCCGAGATGCAGGAAGGTATATTGATACTTCCTGAGGATGCACCGGTTGGCACAGATATAAAAGATTATCTTCCCTTAGAAGATGCGGTTATCGATTTTGAGATAACACCCAACAGACCGGACTGTCTGAGCATTATCGGAATGGCTAGAGAAACGGCGGCTACATTGAAATCAAAGCTTACTATTCCCGAGATAGCTTTAAATGAAGAAGGAGAAGAATTTGTAAAAGACAAGGTTACAATTAAAATCGAAGCAGAAGATTTGTGCAAAAGATATACGGCGCGAATCATAAAAGATATAAAAATAGAGCCATCGCCTTTATGGATGCAGCGCAGATTACAGACCTGCGGAATCCGTTCCATAAACAACATCGTGGATATTACAAACTATGTAATGCTAGAGACAGGCCAGCCTTTGCACGCATTTGATTATGACAAGATTAGAGGAAATTCGATTATCGTAAGACGGGCAAGACCCTCGGAGGAACTTGAAACACTTGATGGAAATATAAGAGAGCTAAATGAAGATATGTTGGTAATTGCAGATAAATCAAGGGCATTAGGCCTTGCAGGAGTTATGGGCGGAGCAGATTCCGAGATAACATCTTCTACCAGAAACGTGTTAATAGAATCTGCTAACTTTTTTGGTCCAAATATCCGCAGGACTTCAAGACAGCTTGGTCTAAGATCAGAGTCGTCCATGAGATTTGAAAAGGGCCTTGACCCCAATATTTGTCTTATGGCTGCAGATAGAGCCTGCCAGCTTATTGAACAATTAGGAGCGGGGAAAGTCTTAAAAGGGTGTGTAGATGTATTTCCCGCAAAACCTGCGCCAAGAGAGATTGCATTCAGTCCAGATAGAATAAACAAAGTTTTAGGCACTTCTATACCCCAAGATGAAATGATAGATATATTAAGGAGACTTGAAATCGATGTAAGGCATGACTCAGGTATACTAAAGGCCATCGTTCCTACTTTCAGGCAGGATTTAGTAGAAGAAGCTGACCTTGTAGAAGAAATCGGCAGAATGTATGGCTATGACAAGCTACCAACAACTTTGCCCTATGGCAATGTAACCCAAGGCAAACTTGATGATTATCAAAAATATATAGATGATATAAAGGATGTACTGGTTTATAACGGTTATTTTGAAACATATACGTATTCCTTTGTAAGTCCCAAAGTATTTGACATCATAAAGACTCCTAATGACAGTCCGCTTAGAAAAGCCATCGAACTCCTAAATCCTTTAGGGGAAGAAAGAAGTATTATGAGGACTACGCTTTTGCCAAATATGCTTGACGCCATAAGTTTTAATTTGAATCATAAGGCGGAAGAACTCAGGTTTTTTGAAATAAGTTCCGTATATCTGCCCAAACAGCTTCCGCTTAAAGAGTTACCCGTGGAAAATAAGCGAATTGTTATGGGGCTTTGCGGCGAATCAATGAACTATTATGATTTAAAGAAAGCAATAGAGACAATCTTTACAAAACTGCGCATAAAAAACTGGGATTTTATTCCAGCCAGTCATTTTGCTTTTCATACAAGTCGCTGCGCTAAGATTTTAATCGGAGATAAGGAAATCGGTTTTGTAGGCGAAGTGCATCCTGATGTCTTGGAAAACTATGAAATTAATAAAAAAGTCTATGCTGCGGAGCTAGACCTGGATACCATACTTGAAAATGCATCAAATAAGGTAATATTTAAACCGCTGCCTAAATTTCCGGCTTCAGAGCGGGATCTTGCAATTGTTGTCGATGAAAGAGTGCTTGCGCGGGATATTATAAAGGAAATTTGCGAAAGCGGAAAGCCGCTGTTGGAAAGCGTTGAGCTTTTTGATGTGTATCAAGGAGGCCAAATAGCAAAAGGCTATAAGAGCATGGCATTTTCACTGGTTTTTAGAGCGCCTGATAGGACACTTACAGATATTGAGGTAAATGAAGTCTTTGAAAAAATAGAAAAAAGTCTTAAAGATAAATTTAATGCTTCCCTGAGAGAATAAAGGATTTTTTAAAAAATTAGAGAATAAATAATATATAAGATGAAGCGGTGCCAGCGGCGCAAATAAAGATTGAGGGTGATGGATATGCCTAATGAAAATAGGCCGATAAGCAAAGTCAAAGTCAATATAAGCGGCGAAGACTATTGCATAAAGGGAGCAGCATCCCAAGAATACATTAAAAAAGTTGCAAAACATGTGGACGATGAAATGTATAAGCTCTCCCAAACCTACCCGAACCTTAGCCGAACGCGAATCGCAGTATTGGCAGCCCTTAATATTACCGATGAACTTTTTAGGCTCAGGGAAGAATATGAGGAGTTCTTGTCGACATTTGATTCAGATGATACGAAGGATTGACGAGAGATGAGAAATTTTGAAGTAGCCTTTATTTTTAATGATATAGCAGATATGCTGGAAATCAAAGGCGAGAATTTTTTTAAAATAAGGGCATACAGAAAAGCAGCTCGCACAATTGAAAATCTCCCGGTAGAGATTGAAGAAATGGCAAAAGAAGGACGCTTACAAGAAATTGAAGGTATAGGAAAAGCCTTATCTGATAAAATTTATGAGATTTTAGAAACCGGCACCTGTCATTACTATGAAAATCTTAAAAAAGAAATTCCACCGGGTCTTGTAGAGATGCTTAAAATACCAGGTTTAGGTGCAAAAAAGATAAAAGTTATCCATGATACTTTAGGAATTTCATCTATTGAAGAACTGGAAAAGGCAGCTCGTACTAAAAAACTTAGAACGGTCCCGGGCATAGGCACAAAAACTGAGCTTTCTATATTAAAAGGCGTTGAAGCTCTGAAAAACCGAGCAGGGAGGGTTTTGCTTGCAACTGCTCTCTTAGTGGCCGATCAGGTAGTATCTTCTCTGTCGAGCATGAAAGAAGTTACTGATGCAGAGGTAGTAGGCAGCCTGCGGCGAAAAAAAGAGATGGTGGGAGACATAGATATAATTGCAGCGACAGCGACTCCGGAGACGGTTTTAAACGATTTTTCAAAAATACCTCATATAAGCGAAATTACAGAGCGCGGCGCTACAACTGTTAGCGCAATACATGACATGGGAGCTAAAATAGATTTAATACTTGTAACTCCGCAAGAGTTCTATCCTGCACTAAGGTTTTTTACAGGAAGCGTAGATCATAATACTGAGCTGCAAAGTTTAGCCCAAACTATGGGATATGATTTAGATGAAACAAAAATTTTAAATAAAAATAGCAACGAAATATTTTATCCAGAAAGCGAAATACAAATTTATGAAAAACTCGGCCTTCCCTATATAATACCGGAATTGAGAGAGGGCAGGGGAGAAATCAAAGCCGCAAGATGCGGCAAATTGCCTGAAGTAGTGGAACTCGAAGATATTAAAGGAGATCTCCACATTCACAGCAATTTCAGCGATGGTATAAGCTCCATAAAAGAAATTGCCAAAAAGGCAAAATCATTAGGATATGAGTATATTGCAATAACAGATCATTCAAAGTCATTAAAAATAGCAGGCGGAATAGATGAAGAAAAACTAAAAGAACAGATTGCCGCAATCAAAGAAATAAACAAAAAAAGCGATGAAGTTTATATTTTGACAGGTATAGAGGTAGATATACTAAGCGATGGGACATTAGATTTCAGCGATGATGTCTTAAGCAAGCTTGATATTGTCATAGCTTCTATTCACAGCGGATTTAAACAGGATACCGATACCATTACAAATAGAATAATTACCGCTTGCCAAAATCCTCATGTGGATATAATTGCCCACCCTACAGGCAGGATTTTGGGAAGACGCGATCCGTATGCAGCAGATATGGACAAAATCCTTGAAGCGGCAGCTGCAACCAATACAGTGCTTGAAATAAATTCATCACCGGACAGGCTTGATTTAAATGATTTGATGGCGCAAAAGGCAAAAGAGATGGGGATAAAAATGGTTATAGATACTGACGCTCACGACAAGGAAGCATTGGAGGATATAAAATACGGAGTTTGGACGGCAAGACGCGGCTGGCTTGAAGAAAAGGATATTGCAAATACCATGCCTCTTGATGAGCTTTTAAAATTTTTTAAGGTGAAGAAATGAATAAAAAAGTTGAAACAATACTAGAGTATGATAAAATCAAAAAAATATTGAGCGAATATGCTATTTCAGATATTGCAAAGGAAGAAATAGAAAAACTTGCTCCCTATTCAGATGAACAAGTCGTAAAAAGACTCCAACAAGAGACAAGCGAAGGGTCGGCGGTTACAAGGTCCGGCACTGATTTGCCTTTGGATGGTATAAGAGATATACGCGGAAGCCTTAACCTTGCAAAGGTCGGTGGGATGCTTTCACCAAAAGAGCTCCTTGATATAGCATCAGTCATGGAAACATCTAGACTGGTAAAATCTATTTGGAACAAGAAAAAATTAGAAGATACCCCTATTATCGATGAGATAGTAAACTCGCTTCATACATTTTTGTCATTGGAAGAAAAAATAAAACGAGCGATAATCAGTGAAGATGAAATAGCTGACGATGCAAGCCCGAAGTTAAATTCAATCAGGAGACAGAAAAAGAATCTTTCACAAAACATCCGGAACAAGTTAAACGAGATTATCTCGTCTCCTTACTATCAAAAAGCACTGCAGGATTCTATTGTTACAGTAAGACAGGACAGATATGTGGTTCCGGTAAAACAAGAATTCCGAAGCAGTATTCCCGGCGTCATTCACGACCAATCTGCCAGCGGCGCTACTTTATATATAGAGCCTATGGCGGTAATGAAGATGAACAATGAACTTAGACAGCTTGAAGCAGAAGAAAAAAATGAAATAGAACGAATCTTGATGGATTTTTCTGAAAAAATACAGGAAAATGCCGATTTTCTCTATGATACCTTATATGCTCTTGCCCACCTTGATTTTATTATGGCAAAAGCAAGATACAGCTTAGCCCTAAAAGGCGTAGAGCCCATATTTAACAATAGAGGCTATATAAATATATTGCAGGGTAGACATCCTTTGCTAAAAGGCGATCCGGTTCCCCTTGACATATTTTTAGGGGATAAGTTCAATATATTAATTATAACGGGCCCTAATACAGGCGGAAAAACGGTTGCACTTAAAACTGTAGGACTTTTCGTCTTAATGGCCCAATCGGGACTTCATTTGCCTGCCAAAGAAGGCACTGAGATTTCTATATTTGAAGAGGTTTTTGCAGATATAGGCGACGAACAGAGCATTGAGCAAAGCCTCAGCACCTTTTCCTCACATATGAAAAACATAAAGGAAATTATTGATTTGGCAAACGATAAAAGCCTTGTTATTCTTGATGAACTGGGAGCCGGAACTGATCCCACAGAAGGGGCTGCCCTTGCCATGGCTATTTTAAACTACCTTTATAAAAAGGGAAGTAAAGTGCTGGCGACCACCCATTACAGCGAACTTAAAGCCTTTGCATTTTCAACAGAAGGCGTAGAAAATGCCAGTATGGAGTTTGACCTTGCCACGCTCAGCCCTACTTATAAAATGACTATTGGGATTCCGGGTAAAAGCAATGCCTTCGAGATAGCAAAACGCTTGGGTTTAAAGGAAGAAGTTGTTAACCTTGCAAAGGGCCTGGTGGCTGAAGAAAATCTTAAGCTGGAAGATTTGCTTACACATATAGAACAAGAAAAAAGCAGGGCTGAATTAGAAACAGAAGAACTTAAGGCATTAAAAGCAGAATACGCTAGAAAACTCGAAAAGCTTGAAGAAGAACAGCAAAAACTTAAGATACAAGAAGAAAAAATACTTGAGAGCGCCAGAAAAAAAGCCCGCCTGATGCTTGATAAGACCGAGAGAGAAGCTGAGCAGATTATCAGGAGCCTAAAAGAGGCCGAAGCCGAAAGGCAACTCCACATCAAAAGCCAAGCAGCTGAAGAAGCTCGGACATGGCTTAGGGAAATGGGCGAAGAATTACAAGATTCAAAGATCGAGGTTATAGAAAGCAACGGCAAAAACTACAGAAAATTATTAAAACCGGGTCAAAAAGTGAGGATATCAAATTTAGGGCAAGAAGGTTATATATTATCTCTTGATGAGTCATCAAAATCTGCTATGGTGCAGGTAGGAGTTATGAAGGTAAGTGTCCCGACGGCAAGCCTTATCCCTGTTAAAGAGAGAGAAATGGAAGAAGAAAAATCCCGCTATTCGTCAATTGCAATGGATAAAGCTCGCCAAATTTCAACCGAAATAGATCTAAGGGGCTTAACTTTGGACGAAGCGCTTATAAAAGTGGACCGTTATCTTGATGATGCAAAAATTGCCGGAATTCCAAGAGTAACCTTGATACACGGAAAAGGAACCGGCGCACTTCGCAAAGGAATAACAGAGATGCTGAGAAATCGGCGGGATATAAAATCATTTAGACTAGGAAATATTGATGAGGGCGGCTCCGGAGTAACGGTGGTGGAGTTGTGAAGATGATTCTTGTAAGCGCATGTCTAATAGGACTAAATACTCGATATGATGGAAAGAATAATTTTCATCAGGTTTTCTGTGATATGGTAAAAAATAAAATTGCAGTTCCTTTTTGTCCCGAACAGGCAGGAGGTCTTGCAACACCGCGCTGCCCATCAGAAATATTGGGCGGAGACGGCACAGATGTTTTAGATGGGAACGCAAAAGTTATTACAAGGGAAGGCTTAGATGTAACAGAAAATTTTTTAAAAGGTGCTTTCGAAACTCTAAAACTTGCGGAAATTATAGGGGCAAAAGAAGCCATACTAAAATCCAAGAGTCCATCATGCGGCTCAAAATGTATATATGATGGGACTTTTAGCAAAAAACTTATAAATGGAATGGGAGTTACTGCGGCATATCTTTATCAACATAATATATCTGTGGTAGACTCAGATGAATATCTTAAGCAAAGGAAGCACAGCTGACAATGTCTGAAGTAAACCTTTAAAAGGCTTACTGCCGATAACCGTTTTACGCTCAGAAAAATTGCCAACCGCAAAACTTTTTGGCGGCCACCATCGCGGGTGGCTTATTTTTTTGCCATTCTTTACAAACTTATCGGTAAACGGGTACTGAAGTTATTTTTTATCCATCAGCTATGCGGGTAGATAGCGATAAAAATAAAGAGCCCAAACATTTCAAATGATATGCTTGGGCTCTTTAGAAAATCTAGACATATTTAGTTTTTCTTTTCAGGTGACTGGACTGTATCTTCTGTTTCGTTTTTGTTATTTCCATTCTTGCCTCCGCTGCCATTTTTGTCAGTGGGCCTTGATGGCAGTATCCCCTCCAAACCTCCTCCTGAGCTGTTGTTATCTTCGGAATCCGGTGGCGTCTCCTCTGAGCCATTTTCTTCAGGCGGTACAGGCGCCGATGTGTGCACATTGCAGGACTCAGTTGGCGGCTGATATTTTGCGTCAAGAGGAATTTGCCCTGTTGGAGATGCTGAATATGGCGGTCTTTTTATAAATACCTTCCGCACAACCAATTCTTCAGGGCAAAACTGTGTTGCTAAAAGGCCGGTAGAGCTATCAACAAATTCTTCCACATGAACATCACAAGTCTGCGTGGGTTCGGTGCCTTTTATAAAATATTCATTGCGTATCCTGCTTCCTCGCGGATCTTTTGCACAAAATTCACCAGGCAATTTGCCTGAATCTACACATATAGCTATGGGCCCCACGATACCTGACGGCTTTGTAAACTGGGTTTTTGCAAGGCCTTCGTGAGCAACTGCCATTATTTGTTTCCACATAAGGGCCGGTTGATAACCACCTGCCACATTAGACATAGTTATAGGCTGATCATGGCCCATCCATACTACACCTGCAAGATGCGGTGTGTAGCCTACCCACCATACATCCTTATCATCGGAGGTAGTGCCGGTTTTTCCGGCTACCGGGTAAGGAAAGTTTGCAAGACGCGTTCCTGTGCCTTCCTTTACAACGCTTCGAAGCATATCAGTCATAATAAAAGCTGTCTGCTCGCTTACCGCTACTTCTTGCTTAGGTTTATTTTCATATATAACTCGGCCGGTTTTGTCTGTTACTTTTAAGATTGCAACAGGTTCTACGTGAATACCCCCGTTTGCAAGAGTTCCAAAAGCAGAAACAAGCTCCAGTGGTGTTACACCCTTCGTTATACCGCCAAGAGCTGAAGAAAGCTGTCTGTCATTTTTGCTCCCAGTTAAGATAAGGCTTTTTATACCAAGCTTCTGAGCATATTCGATACCCTTATCAACACCTATTTGATTAAAAACTTTTACTGCGACAACGTTTACCGAATCTGCTATGGCTTTTCTTATAGTTGTAAGACCTCTAAAAGTATTTGTGTAGTTTTTAGGAGACCATATTCCCCCTGAACCTGATGAAAAAGATACAGGCGAATCATCGATTACAGTTGCCGGCGTATAACCCATGTCTATGGCAGCGGTATAAACCATAATTGGTTTAAAAGTTGAACCGGGCTGCCTATATGCTTGCGAGGCCCTGTTAAAGCCTAATTTTTTCTCATGCTCTCGCCCGCCTACCAGCGCCCTTATATATCCTGTATGAGGATCTATTATCACCGCTGCAGCCTGGGGCTGAACTACACCATTTGAATCTTCTTTAGAATAGGGGTAGTTCTTGGGGTTTGCCAACACCTTTTCAGCTGTTTCCTGAACCTTCATATCCACAGTTGTATAAATTTGCAGGCCTCCCGTATAAATTTTGTTATAAGCATCTGCTTCGGAAAGTCCTTCCTCTTCCTCTAAGTATGAAGCAAGCTGCTGTATTACATAATCGGTGAAATACGGCGCCTTGTAATCTGCCTCTGATTCCTTAATACCCGCAAGCTTTATATCTTCATTTTTTGCTGCTTCGGCTTCTTCCTGCGTTATAAATCCCAATTCGGCCATTTTGTTTAGTATAATTTCCTGACGCTCTTTAGCCCTTTCAAAATTAAGATAGGGGGAATAGTAAGAAGGCCCCTTAGGTATGCCGGCAAGCATGGCTGCCTCCGCCAAATCTATATCCTCCACGCTTTTCCCGAAATAAACCTCAGCTGCTGACTCAACACCGTAAGCTGAGTGACCGAAATAGATTTGATTTAAATAAAATTCCATAATTTCATCTTTGGTAAAACGCCGTTCCAGTTGAATAGCAAGCCACGCTTCTTGAGCTTTGCGCTTAAGAGATTGTTCCGGAGACAAGAAAGCGCTTTTTACCAGCTGCTGAGTTATAGTGCTGGCGCCTCGCTTGATAGTTCCGTGGGTTAAATTTGTAAAAAGAGAACCTATAATTGAACGGATATTTATGCCTTTGTGTGAATAAAAATACTGGTCTTCAATTGCTATAAAAGCGTTTACAAGATCCTTCGGTATTTTTTCAAGCGGCACCTGTATTCGATTTTGCTCCCCGTGCAGCTCTGCTATTACATTGTTATCTTTGTCATATACCAGCGATGTTTCACTGGGTTTTAATTTACTGGGGTCAAATTCAGGAGCATCTTTTACATATGCGGCAAAAACCCCTACACCTGTTCCAAATACTGCAA
The DNA here is from genome assembly GCF_001896645.1 of Tepidanaerobacter sp. EBM-49. Classification (NCBI taxonomy): domain Bacteria; kingdom Bacillati; phylum Bacillota; class Clostridia; order Thermosediminibacterales; family Tepidanaerobacteraceae; genus Tepidanaerobacter; species Tepidanaerobacter sp. EBM-49. The sequence goes on along the minus strand of NZ_MPPE01000036.1, from coordinate 128,963 downwards.
TAAGCAGGACCAGAAAAAAAATAAACAGGTTGCGCAGAGTAAGAACCTTCCGCTTTTTTGCCCTTTTCTTGTTTGACATAGCAACCTCCCTTTGCTTTCTGCCTTAAATAAATCAGTTATAAATGTCTGATTTAAGGCTGTGAATGGTAGGTCAAATTTATATTTGTTTGTAAAATAGATAAAAATATTATACCACACAAAAAACTATAAAGAAACTTTTCCATGGAATCCAGCCCAATCCTTTCATCGAGCAGGCGAGAATACAAGGATTATTGACATTGTATATAAAATATTATATCATAAAAAACAAGTGAATATGCAATTAAAGCAAGGTAAAGCGATGAAGGGGACAGTAAGCGCCGAAAAGCCTTTTAGCGAGCCGGAGAGGGTGTAAGTCCGGCAGGCTCAAGCGTCCGAACATCACCCCTGAGTGCGGTTGTGAAACGATAAGGAGTAATAACTGCCGGCGTATGTGCCGTTATTTAAAATAAGAGGAAAAGAGGAAAAGCCTTTTTTCTAGTTGGGTGGTAACGCGGGAGAAATCTCGTCCCTTTGCGGACGGGGTTTCTTTTTTGATATTGAAGCACACAAAATCTAATAGCTAAGACAGGAGGATATGAATGTTTAAAAAAGTAGAACCTACAATGAATTTTGTTCCAATCGAAGAAAAGGTTCTTGATTTTTGGAATAAAGAAGAGATATTCAAAAAGAGCATCGAAAATAGAAAAGATGCTCCTAACTATGTGTTTTATGAGGGACCGCCTACTGCAAACGGTATGCCTCATGCAGGCCACGTGCTTACGCGAGTTATAAAAGACCTGATACCGCGCTACAAGACAATGACCGGTTACAGAGTGGATAGAAAAGCCGGCTGGGATACCCATGGATTGCCGGTGGAACTGGAAGTCGAGAAACAGCTGGGCATAAGCGGCAAACCGCAAATTGAAAGCTATGGCGTAGAAAATTTCATAAAAAAATGCAAAGAAAGCGTTTTTACTTATAAAAATGAATGGCGCAAAATGACAGAACGGGTAGGCTTTTGGATAGACATGGACAACCCTTATGTCACCTATCACAATACCTATATTGAGTCTGTGTGGTGGGCGCTTAAGGAAATTTGGAAAAAAGGCCTCCTATATAAAGGAAATAAAGTGGTTCCTTATTGTCCGAGATGCGGAACTTCGCTTTCAAGCCATGAAGTAGCCCAAGGCTACAAAGAAGTGGAAGACCCATCGGTTTTTGTCAAATTTCCCGTAGCCGGCAAAGAAGACACCTATTTTCTTGTTTGGACTACTACACCCTGGACACTGCCATCTAATGCGGCACTTGCCGTAAAAGATAATTACACATATGTTTTAGTAGAACAAAACGGTGAAAAATATATTCTGGCAGAAGGCAGACTAGAAGTTTTAGATGGCGAATACAAGATTTTAGACAGATTTGCCGGAAAAGAACTGGCATCACTTAAATACGAACCAATATTTCCGTTTTTCGAAAAAGAAAAAGAGTGGGCTTTTTATGTTGTAATGGCAGACTTCGTAACCTTAGAGGATGGCACCGGCATAGTCCACATAGCCCCGGCTTTTGGTGAAGATGACTCGAGAATCGGACATGAATATGGATTGCCTACTCTGCAGCCGGTAGATACCCAGGGAAGGTTTACTGAGGAAGTAGTGCCGTGGGCAGGCATATTTGTAAAAGATGCAGATAAGGGCATTATCAAAGACCTAAAAAATCGCAACATATTATATAAAGCAGAAAAATACAAGCACAGCTATCCCTTTTGCTGGCGGTGTGATACCCCGCTTTTGTATTATGGCCGCAGCAGCTGGTTTATCGAGACTACAGCAATAAGGGAACGACTTATTGAAATTAACAAGGAAATAAATTGGCATCCGGAGCACATCCGAGACGGCAGATTTGGCAATTTCCTTGAAAATGTCATTGACTGGTGTCTCAGCCGGGAAAGGTATTGGGGCACTCCGCTAAATATTTGGATTTGTGATGAATGCGGCTCCCAGCACGCAGTTGGAGGTATACAAGAACTCAAAGAAATGAGCAAAACACCTATCGGGGATATCGAACTTCACAAGCCCTATGTGGATGAAGTTATTTTAAAATGCCCCAAATGCGGTGGTGATATGAAGCGTGTGCCTGAAGTAATCGACTGCTGGTTTGATTCAGGTTCAATGCCCTTTGCCCAATTTCATTATCCATTTGAAAATCAAGACTATTTTAAAACACATTTTCCGGCAGACTTTATATCAGAAGCCATTGACCAAACTCGCGGTTGGTTTTACAGTCTTTTAGTAATTTCTACCCTGCTTTTTGATAAATCCCCCTATAAAAATGTTCTTGTAATGGGTCATATTTTAGATGAACAGGGCATAAAAATGAGCAAACATAAGGGGAATATATTAGATCCTTGGAAAGTGCTCAATGAGCAGGGCGCAGATGCAATGCGCTGGTATCTGTACGTAGCAAGTCCACCCTGGAGCCCCAGCAGATTTTATCAAGATGCGGTAAGCGAAGCCCAACGGCGCTTTTTAGGCACCCTTTGGAATGTATATTCGTTCTTTGTACTTTATGCTAATATAGACGAGTTCGATCCTACAAAGTATTCTTCTTGCCCAGAAAACAGAGCAGAAATTGATCGCTGGCTGCTATCAAGAATTAATACGGTAAATAAACAGGTGCGCCAGAACTTAGATGATTTGGACATAACCGATGCGGCAAGAACATTAGAAGCTCTTGTGGATGATATCAGCAACTGGTATGTGCGGCGCTGCCGGGAACGCTACTGGAAGTCTGGTATGGACGATGATAAAATAGCTGCATATATGACGCTTTATGAGGCACTGGTAACGTTTATAAAGATTGCAGCACCCTTTGTGCCGTTCATGACTGAGGAAATTTATCAAAATCTGGTGTTGACGCCGTATCCCGACGAACCGATAAGCATTCATCTTTGCGATTTTCCACAAGTTAAAGAAGAGCTTATAGATGAAGCTCTTGAACACAAGATGGAACTTGCGCGAAAGATTGTGGAATTAGGCAGGGCTGCGCGAAATAAAGGGAAAATAAAGAACCGACAGCCCCTGCAAAAGATGATGGTTCAGCTGAGAAATCCGGCTGATAAAACGCTAATTGAAGATTTATCGGATATCATCAAGGATGAGCTGAATATCAAAGAGATAGAATATATTGATGTAGCAGAAGAATACTTTACCTATACTGTAAAGCCGCGCTTTGACTTACTGGGACCCAAATATGGAAAACTCATGTCTAAAATATCAAAGGAGCTTTCAACTGCCGAGCCCTTAGAGCTTATAAGGAAGGCTAGGGCAGAGGGCCAAGTAGTGCTAAATATAGACGGCCAGGATATAACCATCCTAGAAAATGAACTTGATGTACGAGCCCAGGACAAAGAAGGTTTCTGTGCGGAAGGCGAAGGCGGTTATTATGTAGTCTTAGATACAACCATAACGCCGGAATTGATGCTGGAAGGTATCGCCCGGGAACTTGTAAGCAAGGTACAAAATATGAGAAAAGAAGCGGGTTTTGCAGTAGAGGACAAGATTTGCCTATATTGCGTTGGGGATGATATAATAAATAAGGCAATTGAAGTGCATGGAGAAGAAATAAAAAGCGATACACTCTCAGTTGCTATTGAAAAAATAGTACCGCCGGCAGATAGTTTTGCAAAAGAGCAGGATATCAATGGCCATAAGGCTAATATCGGTGTTAAAAAAATTTAGTAAAGGGTGTGATATCTTTGACGAATGAAGCGATTCGCGTAATAAAAGAGCGAAGGAGTGTTCGCGAGTATCTTCCTAAACCTATACCTAAGGAGATATTAGAGGATATAGTAGACTGCGGTCGACTTGCCCCCAGTGCAAATAATATCCAGCCGTGGCTTTTTGTGGTAACCACTGAAAAGCCGATAAAAGAAAAAATAGCTAGCCTTGCCACATATGGCAAATTTATTGCAAACGCCGGTGCCTGTATCAGTGTTTTCTGCAGGAAGGATGCTTATCATGCGATAGAAGACGGCTGCGCCGCAACCGAAAATATTTTGCTTGCCGCAAAGGCTTATGATATAGCTTCTTGCTGGGTGGCAGGATACAATAGACCATACAGCGAAGCTATCAGAGAGCTTTTGAATGTGCCGGAGGATTACATGCTTATATCCCTTTTATCTCTCGGGTATTCCGATAAAGTTGTTACAAGGAACAAAAAACCGTTAAAGGAAGTAATACGGTGGGAGAAATACTAGATAGAAGCGAACTTACGATAGAAAACATTATGCCATTTAATATCAAAATAATCGCGGAAGGCGGCCAGGCCTTCCGCTGGAATTATATTAAAGATTGTAATTACATCGGTGTAGTGGGAGACCGGGTTCTGCAAGTTTGTCAGGATGGAGATAAACTCATAGTAAGATCAAACAAAAACGAAGAAGTAAAAGATTTTCTTATTGATTACTTTGATCTTGCGCGAGATTATAAAAAAATAGAAAATGAGCTTTTAAAATACAAAGAAATAGCCGATGCGGTCTTATACTGCAGCGGCTATAGAATTTTATTCCAAGACCCTTGGGAGACCACCATCTCTTTTATAATTTCTGCCAATAATCAAATAAGAAATATAAAAAATACTATAGAAAATATATGTCAAAAATATGGAAATCCTTTAGAATTTCAGGGAAAAACCTATTATTCTTTTCCCGGACCCGAAATATTGGCGAGCCTTTCTTGTGATGAACTTAAGGAAACCAGATGCGGCTATAGGGCAAAATACATTATAGAGACTGCAAAAATGGTAACAAATAAAGAAGTTGATATATATAGTTTAGGTAAACTTTCCACAGATGAGGCAAGAAAAGAGCTTTTACGGTTTCCGGGTGTCGGCAGAAAAGTAGCCGATTGTATATTGCTATATTCTATGAGAAAATTTGATGCCTTTCCCATAGATGTATGGATAAGAAGAGTGCTGGAACATATATATTTTAATGGCAAAGAAGTGTCTATAAGGAAACTTCAAAATTTCGCTGAGTCAAAGTTTGGCAATTTAGCAGGATTTGCGCAACAATATTTGTTTTATTACGCTAGAAATCACCTTAGATCCTTTGCTAATGCTCAGGATGACAGGTAAGAGACATGAGATAGTTCAAAATGATGGCAAAGATGGTTTACTAGAAAAAGTGTTACATTATTATAATGAATGTGCTATAATAATAGTATCAAAAACCTAATGGAGGAGATACTCATGAGTCCTGAACAAACTATTATTATAGCAAATATGTGTAAAGACTATCAGGAAGGTAACACATTTAAGTACCCTCCCGAATATATTATGCAGTATAAATCATGCAAAAGTTGTTCGAATTGGAAAGTCGGAAAATGCGAAAGAGCGTATAATATCTTAAAAGCCATTGACTAAACGATACTGCCAAACCTACATAAGCAAAAGCGCCGGTTCAAAAAAAGTATGAGCGGCGCTTATTTTTTTAAGCCCTTGAGTCCATATCCAAAACAATGCAACCCTTGACAAATACTATAAAAAAGCGTAATATTTTAGTTAAAATGCCGAATAGATTAAAGAGCACTTGAAATACTAATTGATTGAATAGCATAAATAATATATAATTATTCAATTAATTCAGGAGGTTAGTAAAGTTTGTCTAAACTTATTGAGTTTAAAAACTACAGCATGGGTTTTAGAAACGAAAAAGGACAGATTAATAATTTATTAGACAATATTTGCTTTAGCATTGAAGAAGGTAAAGCAGTAGGCGTTGTTGGCGAATCTGGCTGTGGCAAAAGTATGACTAGCCTTTCTATCATGGGCCTCCTGCCGACTTCTGCCGTCATTCAAGGAGGAGAAATCCTTTATAAAGGAACTGATCTACTTAAAAAGAGCGAAATAGAAATGCAAAAAATCAGAGGTAGAGAAATTGCAATGATTTTTCAAGAACCAATGACGGCTTTAAACCCCGTATTAACTATCGGGTTTCAAATTGGAGAAGTTCTAAAGATCCATTTTCCGAATCTTAAGGAAGAAGACATCAAAAAAGAGGTAATTCAGCAACTTGAGCTAGTCGGTATACCTAATCCGGAAGCAAGGGTTAATCAATATCCCCATCAATTCTCCGGAGGGATGAGACAGAGGGTAATGATTGCAATGGCACTTATTTGTAAGCCTAAATTGCTTATTGCAGATGAAGCAACTACCGCTTTGGATGTAACTATTCAGGCTCAAGTGTTAGATTTAATGAAACGACTTAAAGAAAATGGCTCATTGATGGTTGTAACCCATAATCTGGGCGTAGTTGCAGAAATATGCGATAAAGTTGTAGTTATGTACGCTGGCAGGGTAGTAGAACAAGGGAGCTTAGAGGCGATTCTAGAAAATCCGAAGCATCCCTATACCAGGGGGTTGATGGCAGCTATACCAACGATGGTTTCCAGCGATAAAGAGTTATATACTATACCAGGCACTGTGCCCAATATCGAAGACTTTGAAAAAGGTTGTCGGTTTTTTCCAAGATGTGAATATAGATTAGATATATGTAAAGATAATATCCCGCCGACTAAACGTTTAATGAATAATCATTATGTGCAGTGCTGGCTTGAATTTGAAGGTGAGGAGGCTAATGATGACTTCAACAATTCTCAAAGTAGAAAATCTGACTAAATATTTTGATTTAGGCACAAAATGGCTTCAGCCTTCAAAATATGTACATGCAGTAGAGAATGTGTCTTTTGAATTACTTCAATCGGAAACTTTAGGAATTGTAGGCGAATCCGGTTCCGGAAAATCAACACTTGCAAGATTGATATTGGGATTAATAGAACCTACCGGTGGAAAGGTTATTTACAAAGATAAAGATATTACTGGATGGCAGAAATCAACGCTTAACAAAGTTTCTAGGGAAATTCAAATGGTATTCCAGGATCCTTATGCTTCTTTAAATCCAAGAATTAAAATAGGAGATGCTATAGCAGAACCCATTATAGCTCATAAAATTATTAAAGGGCAAAGTGAAATTAGATCAGAAGTTGAAAGATTGCTAAAAATAGTTGGCCTGCAACCTGAGATGTATGAAAGGTATCCCCATGAGTTTTCTGGAGGTCAGCGCCAACGCGTAGGAATAGCAAGAGCTTTGTCGTTAAGACCTAATGTTTTAATTTGTGATGAAGCTGTATCAGCCTTAGATGTTTCTGTTCAAGCTCAAGTCTTAAACTTGTTTAATCACTTAAAGAAACAGCTGAATTTGACTTATATTTTTATAGGACATGACTTATCTGTAGTAAAGTATATAAGTAACAGAATTATGGTTATGTATTTAGGCGAAATTATGGAAATGGCTCCCTCAAAATTTCTCTTCGAAAATACTTTACATCCCTATACCCAAGCCCTCATTTCGGCTATACCAGAAATCACAACCAAAGCATCAAAAAAACGAATTATATTAGAGGGCGACATTCCAAGTCCAGTTAATCCGCCTTCTGGTTGTAGATTTTCCACCAGATGTTTTAAAGTTCAAGATATATGCAAAGAAAAGCATCCGGAACTTAAGGAAGTAATGCCAAACCATTATGTTCGCTGCCATTTTATCGAGGGTAGTCAAGGGAGAGGTGAATAATGGGAAGTTTTTTATTTAGACGAATGTCTAAAGGCCTTTTAACAATAATAGTGTCTGTTACAATAACATTTTTTATTTTGCGTCTCATGCCTGCTGACCCCGTTTCCATACTAATCGATCCAAAGATGGGTCCTGAAGTTCAGGCCCAAATGATCAAACGCTTTGGACTCGACAAGTCTTTACCTGAGCAATATTTCATGTTTCTAAAAGGACTAATTCATGGCGATCTAGGATTGTCATTCAAAAATCAACAACCGGTTATTGATGTTTTAATGCAAAAATTGCCCTGGACTTTATTACTGCTGTTCGCGGTGGTCATTCTTTCTCTTGCTATAGGAATACCAATTGGAGTGTATGCAGCTAGAAAGCAAGGCAAATTTGCAGACAAATTAATAAATTTTTTAGTAACCTTGGGTATATCGGTATTTGTCCCATTTCTGGCTTTTGGATTTTTATACATCTTCGCTTATTTTCTTAAATTGTTTCCCACGGGAGGTGCTTATACACCTCCTCCAAAACAGGGTATTGCTTATTATATAGATGTGGCTAGACATTCCGTTCTTCCTTCTCTTACGCTTTTTTGTTCTAATGTAGCTAGCATAGTATTATATATGAGAAATAGCATGATTGATGTACTTGGTGAAGATTATATAAGAACCGCTTATGCAAAGGGCCTAAATGAACCTCTGGTTATAAAGCACCATGCTTTAAAAAATGCACTTATTCCTACGGTTACTGTAACAGGTCTTATGATGGGTACGATGGTAGGCGGTGCCGTAATGACAGAAACTATTTTTGCTTGGCCGGGGGTAGGACGCTTGATTTACGATTCTGTTTCTGCTATGGATTATCCTGTATTGCAGGGGGCCTTCCTAATACTTGCAGTAAGCGTAGTTTTTATGAACATAATTACAGATCTTATAATTGCCTGGCTAGATCCGCGCATTAAGTTGGGAGGTTAAGAATTGTGGAGAATAGAAGGAGTTTTTTTAAATATTTCATCTCAAATCGCTTAGCACTAGCTGGCCTTATCGGCGTTGCTATTATTATAATTCTAGGTTTGTTTGCCCCTGCTATTATCGAACAACCAAAAGGCTACGGTCCGGATATTCTTTTACCTCCTTCAATAAATTATCCTTTTGGAACTGATAATCTTGGTTTAAATATATTGGCAGAAGTAATATGGGGAGCAAGAACTTCACTTTACGTATCAGCAATAGCAGTAGGTGTAGCTATAATTATTGGCGTTCCGGCAGGACTGATTTCAGGCTATAAAAAGGGCTTTATTGGTTCTATAATAGACAGCATTATTGATATATTCCTTACTCTTCCGGTTCTGCCTTTGATGATAGTAATAGCAGCAGTTGTTGGTTCTTCCATCACTAATGTAGCAATAGTCATAGGAATATTTTCATGGCCTTCTCTAGCTAGAGTAACCAGAAATTCAACATTGAAGATTTCAGAAATGCAGTTTATTGAGGCTGCGAAGTGCCTGGGCATACCCCAATATAGTATAATATTTAAACATATATTACTAAATGTTATGGGACCGGTGCTGGTAAATATTACACTTGTTATGGCAACTGCGGTGCTGTCTGAATCCGGTTTAAGCTTTTTAGGATTAGGAGATCCGACAACATGGTCATGGGGCACCATTCTAAAAAAGGCATGGGATGCGGGAGCAGTTATCGACACTCCGAATCCATGGTGGTGGTGGTTTTGGCCTAGCGTGTTCATAGTTTTTTATGTGGTTAGCTTTAATATTTTAGGCACAGGTATTAATGAGATTCTAAATCCCAAAATTAATAAAAAGTAGATAAGGGGGCATAAAGTTGTATGATGTAATAATTAGAAATGGCTTAGTAGTTGACGGAAGTGGTAGAGAGGCTTTTAAAAGCGATATAGGTGTAATCGGAGAGAAGATTTGCAAAATAGAAGCAGAAATTAATGAAAAAGGATTAACTGAGATTGATGCAAAAGGTAAAATAGTTATCCCCGGTTTCATAGATCCTCATGTTCATGAGGAATGGGTATGTTTTATAGATGGGTCCTACGAATTGTTCTTAAGACAAGGGGTGACCACAGTGGTCAATGGAAATTGCGGTCATTCAATAGTTCCGGGTCCCAGGGAAAATATTTTAAACTATTATTGGGGAAATGGATTAATTAGCACAAAACAAAGAAATGATTATTTAACTAGGTTTCCTGAGTGGCAAGATTTTGATGGTTATGCAAAAGCAGTAGAGGAAAAAGGTACGAATATAAATTTTGCGACACTTTTGGGACATGGTACGATACGATGGTCGGTGATGAATGGAGCTCATGACAGACCGCCGACTGAAGAAGAAGCGGCAATGATAGAGAATATAATGCGGCACAATCTAGAACAAGGCATGTGGGGCATATCATTTGGCTTGGATTACGTGCCTAGCAGGTATGCTGATTTAGACGAATTAGTATCAGTAGCTAAAATTGTAAGAGATTACGACGGTGTTGCAGCTGCACATCTTCGCCACTATATAGGGATAAAAGAAGCAACTGAAGAATTCATAGAGGTGGGAAGGCGATCCGGAGTAAAAATACAGGTTTCTCACTTGAAACCTACATGTCCGGAAGCATTTGAGCTGGTTAGAAAAGCGGCTGAAGAAGAAGGAATGAGAATTTTAGCAGACACTATCCCAAGAAGCACAGGACATTGTACTAGCAAATCGCGATTGCTGCAATTTGTTATGGCGGTTTCCGATGAACTTTTCGCAAGCGGCATAGAAGGAGTAAAAGCTGCTTTAAAAACACCTGAAGGCCGAGAAATGATAAAAAAAGATGCTTATATTTTTGCAGGAGATAAATCAGACAAATTTGTAATATTGTCAGAAGATCCCAGCCTTGAAGGAAGATCTGTAGCAGATATTGCAAAGGAAAGAAACCAAGATCCAGATGAAACTATGCTAGATTTGTTGGCAGATGATAAAAATTATGTATTCTGGCTTGGAGGACCATCAAGAACTGATTTTCCTGCCGACGGACATTGCGAAACAATCGTAAAAAATCCTTATGTTTGCGTAGGCACAGATGAAATTATGGGAGATATAGAAGATCCTTACGATTGGTATGAACTTCAGAGAAGAGGTGGTTTCCCAATATTTATGAAAATGTATCTTAAAAAGAATGTACCTCTCGAAGAAATTGTCCGCAGAAATACTTCAATGGTTGCAAAACATTTTGATATCAAGAAAAGAGGTGAATTAAAAGAAGGAAATTTTGCAGACATAGCTGTAATTGATTTAGATTCCTATAGCTATCCTTCTCCAGAAGAGATAGATTATCGAAAACCTCTTACCATGGCTTCAGGTGTTGACAGCGTAATTGTAAACGGGAAGCTTGCATTAGACAAAGGAGAGCTAAAACGGCCTTTTGCAGGCAAGGTGTTAAGAAGAAACAATTAAAATAATTTTTAGGAGGAAGAAGATGAAAAAAGGTAAATTAGTTTCTTTATTGGTTTTTACCATTGTTTTAGCAATACTTGTCACAGCATGCGGAGGCGGCCAATCTCAACCGGCAGAAAAAACAGGTGGTAGCGAAACAGAAAAGTCAGAACCAAAAGTTGGCGGCGATTTAGTTGTCGGACTTGCAGGAGATCCTTATAGTATTGCGCCATGGGTTTCAAATGACTTAAATTCCTCTTTGATAGCAAATCTAATCGTACCGCCTATTATGGTTACAGACGATCAAGCAAGAAAGGTTCCGTATATATTGAAAGATTATGAAGTAAGCGATGATGCCAAGGTTTACACTGTAACAATTCATGACGGTCTTACATGGCATGATGGAACACCATTTACCGCAGAAGATCTTGCTTTTACATGCGAGTATACAAGAGAGAAGTCTCTTGGACATGGGGCGGATATGTTCGCAGCTGTAGAAAAAGTCGAAGTTATAGATGATACCACAGTAAAATATTACTTATCTAAACCACAGGTGAATTTTCTCAGCCAGACAGGTTTTTGGATTAACATAATGCCAAAGCACATATTCGAAAACGTGGAAGATCCAATGAACTTTGATTATGATGGAACCGGTTATGGACCTTTTAAGTTGAAAGAATATAAAAAAGGTGAATATTATACCTTTGAACGAGTTCCTAATTGGCCGCTTGCAAATGATGGCCTTGGAGCATATCTCGAAACTATAACTTTCAGAATTTTTCCGGATCCAAATGCACTTGTGCTTGCCATGAAAAATGGCGAAGTTCACGTATCCGGCTCTGCAATGCCAATAGCATCACAAAAACAATTGGAGGCATCACCTGATAAGTTTGGCATAATGAAGGTTAACTCCCTAGGTTATGGCTATATAAGCTTTAACTATAAGAACGAACTATTGGCAGATAAAAATGTAAGAAAAGCTTTTGCAATGACAATTGACCGCGATGCGCTTGTTAATACTGCATTGCAAGGCGGCGCAATAAAGATGGAAACACCTATTTCACCTGTATATAAGGATTTGGTAAAATCAAATATTAAATTTCCGGCATTTGATATCGAAGGTGCAAAAAAAGTCTTAACAGATGCAGGCTATACAATGAACAAAGACGGCGTAATGGAGAAAAATGGAAAAAAACTCGAATTTGAGCTTATTTACAGAACTACTACAGCAAACGTAGATGCTATGGTAAATATAGTTAAGGCAAATGCTGAAAAAGCCGGATTTGCTATTAACCTTAAACCTGTAGATCCTGCAACGTATACAGATAGAGTGGTAAAGCAACGCAATTTCGATATTAATCTAATTGAGTGGGGCGTAATCGACGATCCGGATTCCTCTTTAGGTACAATCTACAGATCAGATGCGGCACTAAACTTTATGGGTTATAAGAATGAGAGAATTGATGAGCTGCTTGACATGTCTGAGAGGGAAATCAGTTACGAAAAGCGCATAGAAATTATGAATGAGTTTCAAAAAGAATTTGTAGAAGAACTGCCGTCAATAAACCTGTTTGTAAGAACTAATGCTTATGGTTATTCAAAAGATTTTGAAGGCTGGGATCTGACACCGGGTCTTTATGGCTTGTTGGCAGCAAAAGATATTGTTAAAGTTTACAAAAAATAATAAGAGGTGACTTGCAATTGGGAATAAAAACAGCATATAAGGGTTATAAGGCTTATTCTTATTTAGAGCCAGGCAAGGATTATCAAGATTTCGAGTTTGTTGATTGGAATTGGACAGGCGGTTATTTAGTGCCACTCGATGAAACCCAGGAAGAAAGAGTTCAAAGGTTAGCAAAAGAAAAGATTTTTATTGCTTTGCATGAACATCCTACTTTATTTCCAAAGGATATGTCGAAAACTCCGGAGTATAATACAGCAGGAAGAGAGTTTTGCGCATATGAAGCATTATCTCATTCTTGCATAGACTGTGTTTTTGATAATATGATGGATGGAACAAATACAATTTCATCCAAAGCGGGTTGGAAATGGCAAGACATAATTCACGATTTAGGAATGCGATTATGTGATATCGCCCATCAAGATTTTTTAATTCATTGCAAACGAGTTGAAGATATCTATAAGGCGCATGAAGAAGGAAAAATTGCATGGGTCGCCGTAGTTGAAGGCGCTGCTCCTATTGAAAACGAGTTAGACAGGATTGATATTCTTTATGGCCTTGGTGTAAGGCAACTAGGAATTACTTATTCTGAGTCAAATGCTCTTGGTAATGGTCTTAAAGAAGATAATGATGGTGGTCTAACAAAATTTGGCAAAGCAGCCGTGGAACGTATGAATAAAGTGGGAATGCTCATTGACGTATCTCATTGCGGACCAAAAACTGCTTACGACGCAGTTACGTATTCTCAAAAGCCTATAATCGCCAGTCATTGCGGGGCAAGAGCATTATGGGACAGTAAAAGACTTTTTCATGATGATTTAATAAAAGCTATTGCAGAAAAAGGTGGAGTTGTCGGAGTGGAAGCCGCACCGCATACCACAATGACAAAAACGCATATGACACATGATATTGAATCAGTAATGGAGCACTTTGAGTATATCGCAAATCTTGTTGGAATTGAGCACGTATCTTTTGGAACAGATTCTCTATATGGAGACCACGTAGCTTTGCATAATGTTTACTCCGCAAATCTATCCAAGAAAGAGACGAGTAATATTAATGCAGAATATGAAGAAGTAAAATATGTTAAAGGTCTCGAAAATCCAACAGAAGGATCTTGGAATATTATAAGGTGGCTAGTAAAACACGGGTATTCTGACGAAGATATAGAAAAAGTTATCAGCGGGAATGCTCTCAGGGTCTTAAAACAGGTTTGGAGTTAATTAAAGAAAAAGTCGAAGCGAAATGTAATCGCTTCGACTTTTTCTTTTTAAATAAACTAACTTGTGCTATAATCTTATTGTATCAAGCGGCACATTTCTTATGTGCCTTCGGAGGTTGAAATGGAAAAACAGTTCATAAAAGATCTAAAGGTTGGAGATAAAGTAAAAGATTTGTTCGGTGTGGTAAAGAAAAGTTTAGCGAATTACTCTCCTTCAAGTTCAAAAGCCCCTGGCCAGTTTATGAAATTAGTTTTAGGTGACTGCACAGGCACTATTGAAGCAAGACTTTGGGAAGGCGTCGAGGATATAATTGATTTATTTAATGAAGGGGATGTGGTGCTGGTCGAGGGTTATATAACAGAATATAACGGTCTTCAAATAAACATAACAAGCATAGAAAAATACGAAGGAGCTATTGACCTTGCTCTGTTTCAACAAACAACTGAGAAAGACCGCAGAGAAATGGCAAAGAGGCTTAATGCAATTGTCCAATCTATTGGAAATTCATATCTTAAAAAACTTCTGATATCAATTTTTAGCGACAGAAAAATATACTCTGCTTTTATAAATTGCCCAGCGGCACAAACAATTCATCATGCCTATATTGGCGGCCTTCTAGAACATAGTCTGGAAGTCGTTCAAATTTGCGAGCTTATCGCATCGAATTATAAGGATACAATAAACAGAGATCTTTTAATTACAGGCGCCCTGCTTCATGATATCGGCAAGATTAAAGAGTATAACTTCTCCAGCATTTCTTTTAATATGACAGATATTGGCAAACTTATCGGTCATTTGGTTATTGGAAAAGAAATGATAGATGAAAAAATTCGCGAAATACCTAACTTCCCGCCGGAGCTTCAACTGGCACTAAGTCATATGATAATCTCTCATCATGGTGAAAGAGAATGGGGAAGCCCTGAAGTTCCAAAGACGATAGAAGCTTTTGCACTCTTTTATGGGGATCTGGTGAGCGCTAAGTTAAACCAATTTTACAACCTCCTTAACAAAGGAGTTGATTCAGAATCCGGTTGGACCCCGTGGGATAAATTTTTGGAACGCAGTGCCTACCTTATAAACTACAGCGAAAATGGTGAGTAGATATATAATAGTATTTAAAAATTTGTAAATCAGGAGCAAAACAGTGGACGACACAAGACAAAAGATAAACCTGAAAAACATTATAGAAAAATTAAAACTGGATATTATTGTAAATACGACAAAAATGCCCGATATTACAGTAGCAGACTTAAACCGACCGGGTTTAGAGCTTACCGGCTATTTCGATTATTTTGCTTATGACAGGGTGCAGATTTTGGGCAGAACTGAGATATCCTATCTTGAAGGCTTGCCTGAGGATGTTCGAAAAAGTCGTTTAGAGAAATTTTTTTCATATGATATACCTTGCGTTATAATAACACGCAGTCTTGTTCCGCCTCCTGAGCTTATTACAATTGCTGAAAAAAGTGATAAGCCGGTACTCGGAACCCATACTGCCACCACTTTATTTATGAGTAGGCTGACAGATTTTCTTGAAAGCGAACTTGCGCCGCGCACTACTATGCACGGGGTATTAGTTGACATATACGGAATTGGCATATTAATTATCGGCGAAAGCGGCATAGGTAAAAGCGAGACGGCTGTAGAACTTATAAAACGAGGACATCGTTTGGTAGCAGATGATGCCGTAGAAATAAAACAATCAACTGAAGGAGTTTTAATAGGTACGGCGCCAAAACTTATAAGACACTTCTTGGAAGTGCGGGGACTCGGAGTTATTGATGTAAGAACTATTTTTGGAGCAGGCAGCATACGAAACGATATAAAAATTGAAATGGTAATCGAATTAGTGGAATGGGAGAAATACCAAGAAGGAGATAGACTGGGACTTGAAGAAGAAAAAACAAAGATTTTAGATTCATACATAACAAAGAAAACAATTCCAATCAGGCCGGGAAGAAATCTTGCCGCTATTTTGGAAGTAGCCGCAATGGACTTTCGTTTAAAGGCACTGGGATACAACGCCGCTTTGGAATTTAGCAAGCGGCTTATAGAAGAAATCAGCAAGAATAAACAAGAAGATTAAGAACCAAAGGAGGTACAAAGTTATGTTGGATGATTTAAAACTTATAGGCGAATTAGATAAAGGCGGGATGTTTGACCTTATATACAAATTTCCTGATCATTGTCTGGAAGCTGTAAATATTGCAAAGGATGTTACTTCCAAGATTCAGTTTGAGAATGTTTTAAATATAGTCATAACGGGAATGGGAGGTTCTGCCATTGGCGGAGATTTGGTAAGGATGCTTGCTTTTAAAAAATCTTCTATTCCTATAATCGTAAACAGAGATTATACGATGCCAAGTTTCGTAGGAAACAAGACTTTTGTTATTGCATCGAGTTATTCGGGCAATACCGAAGAAACGCTGGCTGCATATGATGAGGCAAAAGCAAAAGGAGCTCAAATTGCAGTAATTACAACAGGCGGAAAACTAAAGGAAAAGGCTGATGCAGACAACATCCCTGCAATTGTAGTCCCGGCAGGCCTTCCTCCAAGAGCTGCTTTAGGATTTTCTCTCTTTCCAATTTTAATGTTGTTTCAAGCTATGGGTATAGAAATTGACGGGGCTGCGAATGTTGAAAAGCCAATAAGTCTTTTGAAAAAAATGCGAGACGATTATTCCCCAAAAACGCCAGAAAAAAATAATCCTGCAAAACAATTGGCAAGAAAATTATTTGGCAAGATTCCTGTGATCTATGGCACTGCAAATTTGACAGATGTTGTTGCGGCAAGATGGAAAGGGCAGATGAATGAAAACGCAAAACATCCGGCCTTCTTCAATGCGTTTCCCGAGCTGGATCACAATGAAATTATGGGATACGAAGGCGATATGGATCTTTTAAAGATGCTTGAAATAATAATATTAAGGTCTCCTAATGAAAGCGAGCGCATGAAAAAGCGTATAGAAATAACAAGAGATATTCTAAAGGAAAAAGTAGCAGGAGTTACAGAAATTTGGCCACAAGGCGATTCTTTCCTTGAGCATACACTTTCACATATAATGCTGGGAGATTATGCAAGCGCTTATCTTGCGATCCTTAACAACAAAGATCCAAAGGAAATAGATTTTATCGATAAATTAAAAGAACAAATGGGCGACTGAAGCCCATTGTACGAGGTGATTTATTTGAATTGGGAAGTTGACACCCACTGCCACACCATAGCTAGTGGCCATGCTTACAGCACAATAGCCGAAAATGCGGAGGCTGCCTCAAAAAAAGGCGTTAAAATGATTGCAATAACGGACCACGGGCCGGCTATGGGAGAAGGTGGAATTAATAAATATTATTTTTGGAATATGAGAGTAATTCCGCGGACAATAAACGGAGTTTATATACTTAGAGGAGTAGAGGCAAATATTTTAGATACAAGAGGAACCTTGGATCTTCCTGAGGAATTCCTTCAAAGATTAGATATAGTTTTAGCAGGTCTTCATACCGGATGTTTTCCCCAGGGACTTAGCGTAGAGGAAAATACGCAGGCAATTATTGAGGCGATAAAAAATCCATACGTGGATATTATTGTCCATCCAGGAAACCCCGAATTTCCGATAAATATTGATAGATTTGTAGAAGCTGCCCATGCATACAATGTGTCAATAGAAATAAATAACAGCTCTTTTATAAGCCGACAAGGCAGCGAGAAAAATTGTTCTCTGATTGCAAAAAAAGCAGCAGAGTTAGGAGCGACAGTTTCTTTAGGAAGCGATGCGCATATCTGTTTTGACATAGCAAATTTTGCAAAGGCCGAAAAATTAATAGAAGATGCAAAGGTTCCACAAGAAAATATATTGAATACTTCCGCAGAAAAGGTTATAGATTTCTTAAAATTAAAAGGCAAAGAGATCACTTTATAACCCTGGACAATATATAAATTTTTAATTATCAAAAAGGGAGGCATCATCAATATGTCATCAACAATAGTTTATTTAAACGGCCAGAAGGTTGATTACGAAAATGCAAAAATTCCGGTAGAAGACAGAGGGTTTCTCTTTGGCGATGGTCTATATGAGGTAATTCATGCTTATGACGGCAGATTCTTTTATATGGACCGCCACTTGACCAGGCTTCAAGACGGAGCAAAAGAAATATACCTGAATCTCGATTTTGGTATTGACAACCTTGAGAAAATTTGCCGACAAGCTGTAGATGAGTGTGGTTTTGCCGATACATCGGTATATATCCAGGTGACACGCGGAGCAGCTGAAAGGCAGCATGTCTTCCCTGAAAACATTCCCTGCACTTGGGTTGTTATAGCAAGAGAGTCCAAAGGAAATCCGGAGGAATTTTATGAAACTGGCATAACTTGCATAACAGTACCTGATGAACGCTGGAATCGATGCAATATAAAGACAGTTCAGCTCCTGGCAAATTGTATCGCAAAGGAAAAAGCAAAACGAGCCGGTTCTTATGAAGCAATTTTTCACAGAGGTGGAACAGTAAACGAAGGAGCAAGCAGCAATGTATTTATTGTAAAAGACGGCAAGCTTTTTACCCATCCTGCCGACAACAGGATATTAAATGGCATAACCCGAGGAATTGTTCTGGAAATTGCAGATGCAAATAACATACCATATTCTGAAGAAGTATTTAATATTAACCAGCTTCTTGATGCCGACGAGGTTTTTCTTACAGGAACTACCACGGAAATAATGCCTGTTGTAAAAGTGGACGGAAAGATTATAGGTGACGGTATACCGGGCAAGATAACCAGGATGCTGCAAGAGAAGTATAATAACTTGAAACAAACTGTTAATCGCTGACATAACATGCACTTTTTACCAGGATAAAGGATGATGGATTCCTTTATCCTATTTTTGTGATGGCGCAACGCTTTTAAGATTTTTCAAAATTACTGATAAAGCGATAAAAAAATTTGACTTTATTTGCAAAGGAGGAATTAACAGGACAATTATAGAAGTAATCATTAATAACTACTTTACCTTAGACAATATCAAGGCGAGGAGTAAAGATATGGATTCCATTAAAATAGTAGAAATTTTAAACAAGATATTAAAGCCTGATCAAATAAAGATAAATGAACCGATGAAATATCATACATCTTTTCGTATCGGGGGACCTTGCGATATTATGGTACTTCCGGAGGATGAAGAAGACGTATTAGAAGTCATCAAAATATGCGCTCAAAACAGTATCCCCTTTTTTATAATGGGAAATGGCACTAATTTATTGGTAAAAGACGGCGGTATAAGAGGGGTAGTTATTAAGCTTGCTCAAAACTTTAGTGAAGCTGTTGTAGATAAAGATGTTATAAGATGCAAGGCAGGGCTGCCTCTATCAAATCTTTCAAAATTAGCCCTTGAAAACAGTTTAAAAGGCCTGGAATTTGCCGGAGGCATCCCTGGTACAGTAGGTGGGGCCGTTGTAATGAATGCAGGAGCCTATGACGGCCAAATGGCAGAAATTGTCGAAAGCGTAAAAGTTATGGAACAAGATGGCGATATATATGAAATAAAAAATAAGGAGTTAGGCTATTCATACCGCACCTCCGTTCTTCAAAACAGCGGCAAAATCGTTTTGGAAGCTTTGATAAAACTAGAGCCCGGAAGCTACGGTGAAATAAAAAGTAAAATGGAAAAATATTCAGTCCTTCGCAGACAAAAACAGCCCCTTAATCTTCCCAGCGCAGGCAGCGTATTTAAAAGACCGCCGGGGAATTTTGCCGGCGCCCTTATAGAAAAAGCAGGGCTTAAAGGCTGCAAAATAGGCGGAGCCATGGTATCTGAAAAGCACGCCGGCTTTATAGTGAATACCGGCGGCGCGACTGCAAGAGATGTAATTGAGCTAATAGAATATATACAGCAGGAAGTACAAAGAAAATTTGATGTATTGCTGGAACCTGAAATAAAAATTATTGGCGAAGATGAACTCGAATAAAGGGGGAAATAAAAGTGATTATAGGGCTTGACATGGGAGGGACGCACGTTGATGCGGTTCTCATTGACCATGGCAAGATTATAAAAACGTCAAAGATACCAACTGAACCGAATAATCTTTTAGAATCTGTGTGGAAAACACTAAAGCCTCTAATTACCGGAGTAAAGCCTGATGAAATAGAACGAGTCATTTTAAGCACAACTATCTGCACCAATGCTATTGTGGAAGAAAAGACAGCCCATGTAGGCATGATAATCGAAAGCGGTCCGGGCCTTCCTTGCGATTTTTTGGCTTGTGGGCAGGAAAACATTTTCACAGAAGGTTATATAGACCATAGAGGCCGAGAGGTAAGTCCAATTAACTCTGCTGAGATAAATCGCGCGTCAAATGCATTTAAAAACAAAAATATTTCAGCCTGTGCCGTTGTTGGAAAGTTCTCAGTTAGAAATCCTGACCACGAAATAAAAATTTATGATATGTTAAAAAATGATTTTTCACCTGTAACATTAGGGCATACTGTTTCGGGAAAGCTAAATTTTCCCCGCAGAGTTTTTACATCTTATTTCAACTCGGCGGTGTATTCTACATTTTCTAGATTTAGCAACAGCATAGTTTATGCCCTTAAACGCGAAAAAATTAATGCAAAGCTTTATGTCCTAAAAGCTGACGGCGGTACAATGGGCCTTGAAAGTGCAGAAAAATTTCCGGTAAATACGATATTATCCGGCCCTGCAGCAAGTATAATGGGCGGTCAAGCGTTTTTTAATACATCAAAAGACGGGGTATTTTTGGATATAGGAGGAACAACTACAGATATCGCATTTCTGGCAGATGGTGTGCCGCTGTTTGAACCCCTTGGAATAAAAATCGGCGAGTACCCTACTTTGGTAAGGGCGCTTTACAGCGTTTCCATGGGATTAGGCGGAGACAGCGAGGTTAGAGTAGAAAATGGTGTACTGCATATCGGGCCTTATAGAAAGGGGAGCCCGATGGCTTTAGGCGGTCCCTGTCCTACTCCTACAGATGCCATGATTGCCCAAGGGCTTCTTGATATAGGAAGCAAGGAAAAGGCTGTAGATGCTATGAAAGATATAGCTGGGCCTCTGGATTTAAATATACAAGAAGCGGCATCACTGGTTCTACAAACAATGGCGAATATGATAAAAGAAAAAGTGGATAAGTTGCTTTTTGAGATAAATTCCCATCCGGTGTATACAGTAAAAGAACTGCTGTACGGCAAGAAAATCAATCCGGAATTTGTCCAGGTAATTGGCGGACCGGCGAAGATACTCGCCCCTATTTTGGAAAAGAGCTTTAAAATTCCCTGCTTTTATCCTAAATTTTACGAAGCTGCAAATGCTGTAGGAGCCGCTCTTGCTAAAACTACTGCAGAGATTACTGTGTTTGTTGATACTGCCCAGGGAACCCTTTTAGTGCCTGAAATCGGTCTATACAAAAAAATAGAACGAAATTATACTTTAGAAGATGCAAAACTTTTGGCTGTTGAGCTTTTAAGTAAACAATTGTCTATTTTAGGGGCTGAGGCCGGCGAAATACAGCCTGAAATAGTAGAAGAAAATGTTTTTAATATAGTCAGGGGTTTTTATACAAGCGGTAAAAATATGAGGATAAGAGTGCAAACAAAACCCGGACTACTTTATGAAATGTGGGGCGATAAAGATGCTTAAAGCGAAAAACCGGCTTGGCCTTGTGTTCTTTCCTGCTTTTGACTGGGCAATAAGCCCAACACATCCGGAAAGGGAAGAACGGCTTCTATATACGCAAGATCAGATATTTGAAGAAGGCATAAATGATATCGAAGGTATAAAGTTTTACAATCCTAACATAGCGTCAAATAAAGACATAGAGCGAGTGCATTTTTGTGTTCCGAGCGTAGAAGACAGAGCAACGACTTCCCACATGATTTCAGCAGGAGGAGCAATCAAGGCTGCAGAGGCGGTAATGGAAGGTGAAGCGGATAAAGCTTTTGCTCTTGTGCGTCCGCCGGGACATCACGCCCAGCGCGTCGTTTATGGCGACAGAGGTTTTTGCATAATAAATATTGAAGCCATAATGTTGGAAAATCTCAGGGCCCGATATGGCCACCGGCGGGTCGCTATAATAGATACTGACTGCCATCACGGCGACGGGACCCAGGACATTTACTGGAATGACAGTGATACACTGTTTATTTCTTTTCATCAGGACGGAAGAACACTTTACCCCGGCACCGGTTTTATCGATGAGTTTGGCGGTCCCGGAGCAATTGGATATAACATAAATGTGCCCCTGCCTCCGGGAACCGGCCAGGAAGGTTTTCTGTATGTGCTTGACAATCTTGTTTTACCGATTCTTGATGAATATAAGCCGGAACTTATAGTAAATTCTGCCGGACAGGACAACCACTATACCGACCCCCTTACAAATATGAATTTTACAGCATGGGGTTATGCCGAGCTAAATCACAGATTAAATCCTGATATTGCAGTCCTGGAAGGCGGATACTCAATAGAAGGCGCACTTCCCTATGTTAATCTTGGGATAATTTTGGCAATGGCAGGACTGGATTATTCCCATGTAAGAGAGCCGGATTATGATCCTGCAAAACTTAAACAACCGCAAAAAATAACAGAGTATATCAAAGAACTGTGTGAGACAATTTATAAACGCTGGCGCAATAAAGAGTCAATTGCTCAAGAAATAATAAAAGGTAAAGAAGAAATTATAAGAAAACGGAATGTCTACTATGACACTGACGGCATAATGGAATATCAGACCCAAAGATTTAAGGTCTGCAATAAGTGTTCAGGTGTAAATATGATAGAATCTACCAGTGATAGAGGTATGCCTATTTTTGCGGTAACGATACCGCAAGATGCCTGTCCTTCCTGCATAGATGAAGGATACAAAATATATAAAGAAGCCGATGCGCAAAATTACTTCAGAATTTACCTTCAAGACCGAAAAAATGATATTTTCTTCAAAAGACACCTTTAATTATAACTTTTCCTTGACATCTCGCCTGTAAAGATATTAAAATAAGGTGGATGCAAAATTAAAATTCATCTAACTTCCCGTTAGGTGAGGCTCCTGTGCGAATACAGGCCACTGCCCGGAAATGTCGAGAGACACCAATGGGTTAGCAGGTTTTGCCGGATTAAGGTAAAATCTAATGTGGCTGGAACAAGATTCCAAAGTCGCACAGTGCTAAAACCGATGACGAGGGGAAAGTATTTTGTTGTACCCTTTCGTCCGGAAGGGTTTTTGTTTTTATATATAAAAAATTAAGGGGGCGGTAAGGTGGACCCGGATCCTAGCCATAGTCCGAAAAACAAAATAATATCATGGGAGGTGTGCCCTACCGCCCTTAAGGCCGGGCAGACCTCCTAGAAAAGGAGGAAATGCGATGCTGCCAAAAAAAGATATAGTGCTTTTAAAACATTTGGTGCTTAACAAAAGCGAAGAAGCCCAAAAAATACTTGCAAATCTGCATCCGGCAGATATTGCCGAAATACTTGATGAAATAAAAAACGGAAATAAAAAGCAATTTCTTCAAATGCTCAGCAGCTCCAAAATTGCAGAAGTATTAGAGGAACTTGACCCATCTGAAAGTGTTGAGATATTAGAAGAACTGCCGGAGGAAGAGATAGTAAAAATACTGGAAAATATGTCTGTTGATGAAATTATAGACCTTTTCCAAGAAATGCCTACAACTCAGGCGGAACATCTCCTGGCAAAGCTTCCCAAAGAAGATTATGAAGAACTAAAAGAGCTTTTAAAAATGGCCGAAGATACAGCCGGCGGCTTAATGACTACAGATTATGTATATATTTTTGCAGATGAAACTGTAAACCAGGCTATTGAAGATGCAAGAAAATTTGGCCAGGAGGCTGAAACAATATACTATCTCTATGTGGTAGATAACAAAAAGCACTTACAGGGAGTTTTATCACTTAGAGAACTTATTGCTGCGCCTCGAGATAAAAAGATAAAGGATATAATGCATACGAATGTTATATCTGTTAAAGTAGACGATGACCAAGAAGAAGTTGCCAAAATCATTTCAAGATACGGTTTGCTGGCTGTGCCTGTTGTAGATGACAACAATCGCTTATTGGGTATAGTTACCGTAGATGATGCGATGGAGGTTTTGGAAGCAGAAAACACAGAAGATATCCATAAAATGGCAGGTATAACTACTGAAGAGGATGTTCTTTTAAATTCATCAGTGTGGGAAGCGTCAAAACGAAGAATCTTTTGGCTGATAGTTTGCCTTTTCGGAGATATGATCTCAGGTAAGGTTATCGATGGCTATTCAAGCGTTATTCAATCTGTTGTCGCTGTCGCATTTTTTATACCGGTTCTGATGGCTACCGGCGGGAATATAGGCACCCAGTCACTGGCCTTGACAGTTCGCGGTATAGCCACTGAGGAATTAAATAAAAAGAACTTATTCAAGTTTATTTTAGGAGAGACTTTAGCAGGACTGCAGCTGGGGATAATATGCGGCGCGATAATTTCAGCTGTTGCTTATACGTGGCAGCAAGATATTAAACTGAGCGCAGCCGTTGGGCTTGCCATGTGCTTTTCTCTGACAGTTGCCTCTCTTGTAGGTGTCCTTATACCTCTTTTATTTAATTTAATGAGCATTGATCCCGCTGTAGCGTCAGGCCCTTTTATAACCACTGTAGTTGATATAATCACACTTTTAATCTATTTTACACTTTCTGTAAATTTGAT
Organism: Tepidanaerobacter sp. EBM-49; assembly: GCF_001896645.1. NCBI lineage: Bacteria > Bacillati > Bacillota > Clostridia > Thermosediminibacterales > Tepidanaerobacteraceae > Tepidanaerobacter > Tepidanaerobacter sp. EBM-49. The sequence continues at coordinate 104,291 of NZ_MPPE01000036.1, read as the reverse complement.
AGAAATCTTTAACGTACAAAACTCTATAGTGCAGCAGATAGGGGTGATAGTATGATTGAGATAGAAAAAATTTATGGCATAATAAATGAAGGCGATATAGAAAAATTGAAAAATGAGCTTAAAAACTATCATCCTGTAGATATAGCGGAACTGCTTGATGAACTTTTGCCTGAGCAATGCATAACATTGTTTGGCGCCTTGGAATTTGACGATGCTGTTCAAGTCTTAGAGGAGATTGACACCGATAAAAGATATTTTATTTTGACTAATATTGACCCCGATTACGCATCTAAATTGATTTCTGAGATGTCCTCTGATATTCTAGCGGATTTTTTAGGAGAGCTGAAAAACGGGGAACGTAAGAAGATATTGTCTCTTATGAAAGAAGAAGACAAAAAAGAGCTGAAAAACCTCTTGGCCTACGACGAAGATACAGCCGGCGGTCGTATGACCACAGATTATATTGCGTTTCCCCAGCATTTAAAGGCAAAGGATGTCTTAGATAGACTTGCGGAAATTGCGCCGGATGCAGAAACTATTTACTATCTTTATGTAATTGATTCTCAAGGAAAGCTAGTTGGCGTTATATCATTAAGAGATCTGATTTTAGCACCTGAGGATGCGCCTATAAAGGAATTTATGAAAACAGACGTAAAAAAGATAAACGTTTCGGCACCCCAAGAAGAAGCGGCACAAATGATTCAAAAATACGGACTTTTAGCCTTGCCGGTTGTAGATGACAATGATGTTCTACTTGGAATAGTAACAGTTGACGATGCAATGACAGTAACCGAAGAAGAAACCACTGAAGATATATTAAAATTTTCTGGCTCAGATATTGATAAAACGATAAATTTTGAGGAAATTTCGCCCTGGTCCAGAGCCAAGAGGAGATTGCCATGGATTTTAGTGGCAATAGCCGGTGAAATCATTTCCGGTCGCGTTATCAATAATTTTTCGGAAGCACTGCAGACGATTGTAGCCCTATCATTTTTCATACCGGTGCTCATGGATATGGGGGGCAACGTAGGCACCCAGTCTGCAGCTATTGTGATAAGGGGTCTTGCAACAGGAACACTGACTACTGCTTCAATGATAAAAAATATTCTTCGCGAAGCTGTCATAGGAGCTATTTTAGGACTTATAAACGGACTGGTGGTCGCTGCTGTGACCTATGTCTGGCAGGGCGAAATACTGTTAGGTGTTACAGTAGGAATAGCAATGGCAATAAATCTTACAATCGCAGCAGCGCTAGGCACTTTCATGCCGCTATTTTGGCACAAAATGGGGCGCGACCCGGCTGTAGCTTCCGGACCTTTTGTAACTACGCTGCTTGATGTTTTAGGCCTTTTCATTTACTTTTCAACAGCGGCTAAGATTTTAAAACTATAAATACAAAATCAACCGCTTATCACTGTCTGTTTTACAGGATAAAGCGGTTGATTTATTCAAGAATCACTTTTCTTCACTATCCAAAGTAAAGTCAATGTTTCTTACTATGATATTTTGAATATCAGTAAATAAGACCGCAAAACGCTCCTCTGCATCCAAAAATTCCTTTATTAGTGAATTATTAATAGCAATATTATATAAGCTTTCCAGACTTTTTTGAGCTTCGGCATTTGGCTTCCCTGAAAGTGTCAGAGCCTGAACCTCAAGTTGTTTTGCTCTTAAATCCTTTAACATTTTTAAAACCTGCGGATCTTGCTTAACCTTCTCTTTAGCCTTTTTATATTCCACATACTCAACGGATTCTTCTAGACTGCGGGCAAGCTGGTGAGCAGCATCATAGGCATTCATTTTACCGACCTCCTTAGTTCTTTTATAAAACCTCAAATCCTATTATAGCAAATATTTTAGGTTTTCCAAGGTTTGTTTTTACTAATTGTAGATTTTAATCGTAATTTGTATTATACTGTCAATGAGGTGAGAGTATTTGGACGAGATGGACGTTGTAATTATTACAGGACTTTCAGGTGCCGGAAAAACTCAGGCAATGAGGGTTTTTGAAGATTACGGATATTTTTGTGTAGATAACCTGCCGCCGGCTCTTCTGCCTACATTTATGGAACTTTGTAGGCAAAGCGTAAAAAAAATAGATAAGATAGCCCTGGTTATAGATTTAAGGGGCGGAGGCTTTTTTGACAAACTTTTTGAGAGTCTAAACGAATTAAAAGCAGAAGGATATAAATATAGAATACTTTTCCTGGAAGCTTCCGACGAGGCTCTAGTTAAAAGATATAAAGAAAGCCGCCACCGCCATCCCTTAGCTTTTGAAGGCAGAATCGTGGAAGGCATAAACTTTGAAAGGGAGAAGATGTCAAAGCTTAGGGAAGCAGCTGATTATATAATAGACACTTCCTCTTTGAAACCTTCGGAACTTAAAGAAGAAATAGTGCTTAGATTTATCAAAAATGAAAAGGAAGATCAGTTTTTAATAAACATAGTTTCCTTCGGATTTAAGCAGGGGATACCACTTGATGCCGATTTAGTTTTTGATGTAAGGTTTTTACCGAATCCTTATTATATTGAAGAACTAAAGGAATTTACAGGCAAAGATAAAAAGGTCAAGGACTTTGTAATGAAGTGGCCGGAGAGCAAGAAGTTTTTGGAAAAACTGACAGATATGGTAGAATTTCTAATACCCTACTATATCCGAGAGGGTAAAACCCAGCTAATAATAGGGATAGGTTGTACCGGCGGCAAGCACAGGTCCGTAGTTTTGGCAGACGAACTGGCTGCAAAGCTTAAGACTGACCGATGTCGCGTGATAACGGATCACAGGGATTTATAAAGAAAGGAAATGGAGCTGAAAGCTGTATGGGTTCAGATTTAAACATAGTATGTTTGGGAGGGGGAACGGGCCTACCCAATCTTTTAAGGGGCCTTAAACCATACTCTAATTATATTACTGCCATTGTAACCATGGCAGATGATGGGGGAAGCTCCGGAGTTATAAGAAGCGAGCTTAAAATGCCGCCTCCGGGGGATATCAGAAACTGTCTTTTGGCTTTGGCATATACAGAGCCGCTTATGGAACGTTTGTTTCAATACCGATTCAGCAGCGGAACTCTAAAAGGACACAGTTTTGGAAACTTGTTTATAGCTGCAATGACTGAGATGCTGGGCAATTTTGAACTTGCTATAAAAGAATCCAGTAAAATTTTGGCAGTGAAGGGAACGGTTTTACCTTCTACATTGGAGGATGTGGTATTAGAGGCGGTTTATGAAGATGGAGATGTGGTAAGGGGACAGTCTTTTATTACCCATTCACAAAAAAGGATATCTCAGGTTATGCTAAGACCTGCCGATGCCAAACCTTTAGATGAGGCACTGGAAGCCATAGAGAAAGCTGATTTAATTGTCTTAGGCCCCGGCAGCCTTTATACCAGTCTAATTCCGAATTTGCTGGTAAAAGATATAACTGAAGCTATAGTAAGGTCAAAAGCCAAAAAAGTCTATGTGGTAAATGTGATGACACAGCCCGGAGAAACTCCGGATTATAAAGCATCAGATCATGTCAAGGCTGTTATAAAACACTCTCACCCAAATGTAATGGAATATGTTATAATAAATACCGGCGAAATTCCCGAAGAGGTTCTGGCACGCTATAAAGCAGAGGGTTCGACTTATGTAGAGTGTGATAAAGAAGTTATCGAAGCTATGGGTTACAAGGTTGTGACAGAATCTGTTGTAAATACGGCAAATGTTGCTCATCATCATCCTGAAAAACTTTCTCAGGCAATTATGAAGCTGGTTTATGAAAATTCCAATTGAAGGTTTTTAAAATTTAATGTAGAATAAATTGAAACGAGGCAGAGAAGTGTCTTTTTCGTATGAAGTTAAGGAAGAATTGGCGAATTTGCCTTCAAAAATCTGCTGCAGCCGGGCTGAACTTGCTGCGTTTATCCGAATGGCCGGTACAATTCAAATACAAGGCGGCCGCAAAAAAAGAATACTGCTTCAAATTCAAACCATCCATGCTCCAACAGCGCGAAGGGTTTATAAGCTTTTAAAGAAAAATATTGCAACCCCTGAGCGAATTGCTGTAAAGCGAAATAATTTCTTAAAAGACAAAAGCATGTATGTAATTAGTGTTGATGCTAACGAGTGCAAAGAATTTCTAGAAGAGGCCGGCATAATACCCGTGCAAAAAGGCAGAATTAATCCAGACCTTATTAAAAAAAAGTGCTGCAAAAAAGCATATCTGCGCGGTGCGTTTTTAGGTAGTGGGTCAATTAGCAATCCAAAAGGACCTTATCATATGGAATTTGTAACCCAAGATAAAGAATCAGCACAGCTTTTACTCAAGCTTATCGAAGATTTTGGGCTTAAAGCAAATATTACAGAACGAAAAAATAACTATATGGTGTATTTAAAAAATGGAGACCATATCGCTGATATGCTTGGAATTATGGGAGCGCATACCAGCCTTTTAAAATATGAAGATATAAGGGTGCTCAAAGAGATGCGCAACAGCGTAAATCGAATTGTAAATTGCGAGACAGCCAATATAAATAAAACTATAGACGCATCTGTAAGGCAGAGCGAAAGCATCAACTATTTAAAAAAAACCAAAAAATTTAGTGAGTTACCGGATAATTTAAAGCAAATTGCAGAGCTTCGACTCAAACATCCAGATTTGAGCCTAAAAGAATTGGGGCAGATGTTGGATCCCGTATTAGGCAAATCCGGTGTGAGTTATAGATTAAAAAAAATTGAAAAAATAGCTGATAAGCTACAGTCGATGGAAGGAGAATAACTAAATGATTCAACAAACTGTAACAGTCAAAAACAAAACGGGTCTGCATGCAAGGCCTGCAGCGTTATTTGTCCAAGCAGCAAACAAATTCAAATCTGAAATATTTATTGAAAAGGAAGGAAAAAAGGTTAACGCGAAAAGCATAATGGGTGTTATGTCACTTGCGGTAAGCCAAGGCACTCAAATTACAATTTCAGCTGAAGGCGAAGACGAAAAAGAAGCCGTAGAAAAATTAGTAGAATTAATAGAAAGCAAATTTGGTGAAGAATAATTTAAAAGCTACCATCACGGTAGCTTTTAAATTCAAAAAATAAGTCAGGGTGGAGATTATGACAAAGCATGCTCGTATCATGGAGTATATAAAAAAACTTGAAGTCGGCTCAAAAATATCCGTACGCCAGCTTGCAAATGATCTTAATGTTAGCGAAGGAACGGCATACCGGGCAATCAAAGATGCTCAACTTGCAGGCTATGTTTATACGATGCCCCGGGTAGGCACAATCAGAATCGAAAAAAAAGAGGATGAGATAATAGAGCGCTTGTCCTTTGCCGAAGTGGTAAATATTGTGGAAGGTAGTGTGCTTGGCGGTAGATCAGGCCTTCATAAGCCTTTAAGTAAATTTTTAATAGGGGCTATGGAGGTAAAAGAGATGCCGAAATTTATTGAGCCGGGCAGTCTTTTAATAGTCGGCAATCGGAAAGATGCCCAAATCCTTGCACTAGAGCGCAAAGCGGCGGTGCTTGTCACAGGCGGTTTTGAAGTGGACAGCGAAGTGATCGAGCTTGCAGATAAAGTAGAAATGCCTTTGCTTTCTTCATCTTATGACACATTTACTGTTGCAACTATTATTAATCGTGCTATCTATAAAAGACTTGTGCGTAAAGAAGTGGCAAGAGTCAAAGATGCCATGGTGACAAACCCTGACTATTTAACTATTGATGCGACTATAGGTGATTGGCGAAAGCTTTATAAAATGACCCAGCATAGCAAGTTTCCTGTTGTAGATAAGGATATGAAGGTTTGCGGTATTGTTACTATAAATGATATATCAAGCCTTGAAGACGATGTGCCGATAAAAGATGTAATGAGCAAAGATCCTATCACACTTACAAAGGATACTCCCGTAGCTCATGCAGCGCAGCTAATGGTTTGGGAAGGCATAAAACTGATACCGGTGGTGGAAGATAAGAAGCTCGTTGGCATCTTGACCCGAAAAGATGCAATAAAGGCACTGCAGCATCTAAGCTTTCAACCCCAACTGGGAGAGACTGCAGATGCCATAATAATGAATCGATTTTCAATGCTTAAGACAGAAGATGGGGTAAAACTTCGAGGCAAAACAGACCCTGTGATGCTAAATCCATACGGTGTTGCAAGCAGTGGGGCTCTTATGACGATAATGGCAAATGCGGGTTTTGAGGCATTTAGGGCTCAAAAAAAACTGGAGACAGTTTTAGATAGCTTTACCGTGTATTTTTCCAAACCGGTGCAGCTGGAAGAAGAAATTGAGGTTGAAGCTAAAATAATAGACATCGGACGCAAATCCGGAAAAGCCGAAGTAAACCTTATCCACGAAGGAAAGCTAGTTGCAAAGGCGATTATTTCAGCAAGGGTTATAGAGAGGTAGGCGAGTTTAATGAGTGAGTTTGTCCACCTACATGTGCACACAAACTACAGCCTTTTAGACGGTGCATGCGAAATAGAAAGACTTGCCAAGCATTTATCTGATCTTAAAATGAAAAGCGTTGCAATTACAGATCACGGCGTGATGTATGGTGTCGTGGATTTTTATAAGACCATGCTATCATATGGTATAAAGCCGATAATAGGTTGTGAAGTCTATATGGCAGCAAGAACTATGCAAGATCGCGAACCCGGCATAGACGACAATCTATACCATTTGGTTCTTCTTGCAAAAGATGAAACGGGCTATAAAAATTTAATGAAACTTGTTTCCCTAGGATTTATAGAAGGATTCTATTACAAGCCCAGGGTCGATATAGAAGTTCTTAAAAACCATTCAGAGGGCCTTATTGCTTTAAGCGCCTGTCTTGCCGGCAAAATACCTTCACAACTTTTAGCGGGCAATTATGATGAAGCCAAAAAAACTGCTGAAAATTTCAATGAAATATTTGGTAATGGCAATTTTTATTTGGAATTACAAGATCACGGCATATTAGAACAAAGAAAGATAATCAAAGACATTTTGCGATTAAGCAAGGAAACAGGTATTCCACTGGTTGCAACAAATGATATTCATTATATCGATAAAGAAGATGCCATGATGCAAGATGCACTGCTGTGCATACAAACAGGCAAAACCCTTGATGATGAAAACAGAATGAAGTTTCAGACCTCAGAGTTTTACTTAAAATCAGCACAGGAAATGTCCAATCTTTTTGCCTATGCGCCTGATGCTATAAAAAATACAGTTGAAATTGCAGAAAAGTGCAATGTAAAACTGGATTTTAATACAATTCATCTTCCCACCTTTGATGTGCCGGAAGGGTATACTCAAGATGATTACTTGGAAAAACTTTGCTATGAAGGCGCCCATGACAGATATCCGGTTATAACGGAAAAAATTAAAGAACGCCTGGATTATGAACTTGATACAATTAAAAAGATGGGCTATTCCAGCTATTTTTTGATAGTGTGGGACTTTATAAACTATGCAAGGCAAAACGGAATAATGGTGGGGCCCGGAAGGGGATCTGCCGCAGGAAGCCTTGTGGCATATTGTTTGCATATAACAAATATCGATCCACTGAAATATAATCTTTTATTTGAACGCTTTCTCAATCCCGAAAGAGTCTCAATGCCTGATATTGATGTGGACTTCTGTTTCGAAAGACGTCAAGAAGTTATAGATTATGTTGTAAAGAAATATGGCGAAAATAGAGTGGCACAAATCGTCACGTTCGGAACTATGGCGGCAAGAGCTGCCATACGAGATGTGGGCAGAGTTATGGGCTATCCTTACGGTGAGGTAGATACGATTGCAAAAATGATACCTCAGGAAATAGGCATAACAATTAAACAGGCATTGGAAATGAATCCCGAACTAAATAAAATGTATAATGAAAATGAAAGAGTAAAGAGACTTTTGGATGTAGCAAAGGCTCTTGAAGGATTTCCACGCCACGCATCAACCCATGCTGCAGGTGTTGTTATTTCAAAAGATCCTATTGTAGAGCATGTGCCGCTTCATAAAATCGGTGATGCAGATAGCGTTATAGCTACTCAATATACGATGACGGCTCTTGAAGAACTGGGACTTCTAAAGATGGACTTTTTAGGACTTCGAACCCTTACGGTCATTAGAGATGCCATAAATATAGTGCGCCACACAAAGAATATTGAGATAGACCTTGATAAACTACCGTTAGACGACAAAAAGGTTTATGAAATGCTAAGCCGTGGGAATACAGCAGGTGTATTTCAACTTGAAAGTGCCGGCATGAGAAACTTACTTACAGAGCTTCAGCCTGAATCTTTTCAGGATGTAGCTGCAATAATCGGACTTTATAGGCCTGGCCCCTTAGGAAGCGGAGCAGCCGAGGAATTTATAAAAAGTAAAAATGGCCAAAAAGAGATTTATTATTTGCATCCCGCACTAAAACCCATACTTGATGAAACATATGGAATTATCCTTTATCAGGAACAGGCGATGCAGATTGCCCAGCAGCTGGCAGGCTTTTCCCTTGCTCAAGCAGATATTCTACGCAAAGCCATGGGAAAGAAAAAACAAGATGTTATGGCAGCTCAGCGGGAGTCTTTCATACAGGGATGCGTGAAAAACGGAATCGATAAAATAACAGCAGGCAAAATCTTTGACGAAATATCCTATTTTGCAGGTTATGGTTTCAACAAAGCACATACAGCAGCTTATGCGGTTATAGCATACCAAACCGCATATCTTAAAGCCCATTTTCCGGTAGAATTTATGGCGGCTCTCCTGACTAGTGTGATTGACAATGCAGATAAAGTTGCTTATTATATAAGCGAATGCAGCAGAATGGGAATAGAGGTTCTGCCTCCTGATATAAATGAAAGCTATGAAAATTTTACTGTTGTTTCCAATAAAATAAGATTTGGGCTTACTGCCGTAAAAAATGTCGGCCAAAATGTGGCAAGGGCAATCATCAAAGCGCGAAAAGAAAAAGGTAAATTTGTGTCTTTTACTGACTTTGCTGAAAAAGTTTCCGGAGATTTAAATAAAAAAGCAGTAGAAAGTCTGATAAAAAGTGGTGCATTTTCATCAATCGGAGCAAAAAGATCTCAATTATTGGCAATTTATGAAACTACTTTGACAAATATTCAAAAACAACAAAAACAGAATATGAAAAATCAAATTTCAATTTTTGACATACTAGATGATACCCCGTCATTTAAAGAAACCTTACCTGACATGCCGGAATATCCAAAAGTAGAACTTCTTGCAATGGAAAAAGAAATGTTGGGTATTTATTTAAGCGGCCATCCGCTCTTAGAACACGAAGAAGAATTGGCAAGGAATGTTACATTTTACAGCAAAGATAAGAATGATCCTACTACTGTTCAAGACAATATGGCAGTGACTATGGGGGGACTTTTAACAGAAATCAAGACAAAGGTTACAAAGAATAATAATTTAATGGCCTTTGCAACACTTGAAGACTTAACCGGAACGATAGAGATTATAATTTTCCCAACGATTTTTGAAAAGTACAAATCATATCTGTTTACGGACTCAAAAATTTATGTAAAGGGCAGGCTAAGCTATAAAGAGGACGAATCTTTAAAGGTTATTGCCGAGGAAATAATTCCTCTAAAAGAAAATAACTCTGCAAAACCGGTAGTATTTTCTGTATCAGAAAATGAAGATATAAACCTGGACGGAGTAAGGGAATTTTCGGCGATGTACCCCGGCGATACCCCTGTAGTGATACACCTTTCAGACAGCGGAAGGAGCTTTATTTTAAAGGATAAATTAGGAATTTCTTCAGATAATCTAAGTATATTTTCTAAAATGACCGGCCTAAAAAATTACATGTTTTTAGATGGATTATCAGTAAAAGAGAATCAATGACTTGGTTGCATTGGCAAAATCGAGAAAAGGAGGCCGTAACTTTGTGGACTGTTGTATACATAGCCTCAGATGAAGATACCGCTTATAAAGTGGCAGAGGCTATAAAAAACGAAGGTTTCCTAGTGACAACAAGAGAGGTAATGAAAAGCAAGAAACACGGCTGCTATATCGAAATATTGGTTCCTGAATCAGAGGCTGAAGAAGTTCAAAATTTTATATTAGAAAAGAACTTATAATCGAGAGGAGAAATAATCATGAACAGAATTGGCATACTTACAAGTGGCGGCGATGCACCCGGAATGAATGCAGCTATAAGAGCAGTTGTCAGAAAGGCTCTTCATAACGGAATCGAAGTTTATGGGATACACCGGGGATTTTTAGGCCTTATAAATTCGGATTTTGTAAAGCTTGATCTCAGGTCTGTAGGCGATATAATACATCGGGGCGGCACAATGCTTCTTACGGCAAGATGTGAAGAATTTAAGACTAAAGAGGGTCAGGAAAAGGGACTTAAAAACCTGGAAGCCTTTGGTATAGAGGGACTTGTGGTGATCGGCGGCGATGGTTCTTTAAGAGGCGCTAATGCTCTATCAAAACTTGGAATGCCAACTATTGGGATACCCGCAACGATAGATAATGACATAGCATATACTGACAATTGCATAGGGTTTGATACCGCGGCAAATACAGTGGTAGATGCTCTAAACAAAGTCAGAGATACAGCCACTTCCCATGAACGCACTTTTGTCATAGAAGTTATGGGAAGAAGAGCCGGACATTTAGCCTTGTATACAGGCATCGCAAGCGGTGCTGAGACAATTTTGGTGCCGGAAATTCCCTTTGAACTGGATGCAATTTGCGAAAAAATAAAACAAGGGTATGTTAGAGGCAAACTCCACAGCATAATTATTGTAGCTGAAGGCGCGGGAAACAGCATAGAAATTGGCAAAACCATACAAGAAAAAACCGGTCTTGAAACAAGGGCGATTATTTTAGGCCACCTGCAAAGAGGCGGGAACCCATCAGCCTACGACAGAATACTTGCAAGCAGCATGGGAGGCAAGGCCGTGGATCTTATTACGCAGAATGTAAAAGACAAGATGGTCGGAGTTGTTAACGGGGAATTTGTTGCAACAGATATCGAAAAAGTGCTAAGCGTTTCAAAACCATTGAATATGCAGCTATATGAACTTGCAGATATTTTATCACTGTGAGGATGTGATTTTATGCTCAGGACGAAAATAATTTGCACTCTCGGGCCCTCAAGTCAGGATAAAGAGACGATAACCCGGCTTATTCAAGCAGGCATGAATATTGCCCGAGTAAACCTGTCTCACGGAGATTATGAAGAACATGCGAAAAAGATTGTTGCCCTAAGGGAAGCATGCAGCGAACTTAATGCAAATGTAGCACTGCTTCTTGACACCAAGGGGCCGGAGATTCGCCTGGGTAATTTCGAAGGCGGAAAGACTGTCCTTGAAACCGGACAGGATTTCATACTTACAACAGCACCTGTGATAGGTGATAGAGAAAAGGCCTTTATAAATTACGAGAAATTAGCTAAAACGGTTGTCCCCGGTGATAAAATACTGCTTTCAGATGGTTTGATAGAACTTTGTGTTAAGGAAATAATAGGAGAAAAAGTTGTGTGCAGGGTTGTAAACGGGGGCGTTCTAACTGATAGACAAGGTGTAAATATCCCGGGCAAATCCTTGGACTTACCTGCCCTATCTAAAAAAGACATTGAAGATATTATATTCGGAATAAATATGGGAATTGATTTTGTCGCAGCATCCTTTGTCAGAAAAGCTTCCGATGTGAAAGATATCCGAAAAGTTCTCAATTCCAACGGTGGAGAAGAAGTTCACATAATCGCAAAAATAGAAAATGGAGAAGGTGTCCAAAATATAGATGAAATAATAAATGCTGCTGATGGGATAATGGTGGCTCGGGGCGACTTAGGAGTCGAAATACCTGTACAAGAGATACCCCTTGTACAAAAGAAAATTATAGCTAAATGCAACGCAGCAGGAAAGCCTGTCGTCACCGCAACTCAGATGTTGGATTCCATGATTAGAAATCCTCGTCCTACCAGAGCTGAAGTGACTGATGTGGCAAATGCTATTTTTGATGGAACCGATGCGATTATGCTGTCCGGTGAAACGGCATCCGGAAAGTATCCTGTGGAGGCTGTCAGAATGATGGCAAGTATAGCACAGAAAGCCGATGATGCCCTTGTAGAAAGAGCAAAACACAGAACACAAAATCCAAGACCGATAATCGCAAAATCGGTCACGGATGCCATAAGCCATGCTACATGTTCCATAGCTGCAGAAATTAAGGCGGCAGCAATTATCACATCTACTAAATCAGGATACACAGCCAGGGCTGTTGCAAAGTACAGGCCGACTGCTCCGATAATCGCAGTCACTTTCAGAAAAAAAACCTTACAAACACTTCAAATTGTTTATGGTGTGATCCCGGTGCTGGTTCGCGAAACATCTTCAACTGATGAAATGTTTTCTGAAGCAGTAAGGGGTGCTTTAGATACCGGAATAGTAAAGAATGGAGACATGGTTGTTATAACTGCAGGGGTTCCTATAAATGTAACAGGCACTACCAATCTTATACGTGTCCATGAGGTAGAAAACGACATTATTGCAGAATAAGACACAAATCAAAAATAACTCTTGACATAATTAAAAATCGTGATAAAATACATAACAATACCAAGAAATTTATACTATCAATTGTAATGATGGAGAGGATAATGAGGAAAGCGGCAAAGAGAGCCGGGTAAGGTGTAATCCGGTCCGCCTATTCATTAGATGCTCGCTCCTGAACAGCTCGGGCGAAACAGCAGTAGTCCGATGCCGCAGTATTGCGTTAAAATGAAGTAGTTTTCTACTTCATAAGGCTCATACCGCAAGGTATAGCAAAACAGGGTGGTACCACGGGAAAAAACCCCTCGTCCCTGAGATGATATCTCAAGGCGAGGGGTTAATTTTATATACAGCTTAAGAAAGGTGGTGTGGTAGATGAAAATGACAGGAGCAGAGGCCCTTGTAAAATCGCTGGAAATTGAGGAGGTAGAATACATTTTCGGATATCCGGGAGGAGCTATACTGCCGGTATATGATGCTTTAAAAGATTCATCGATACGACACATTTTAACACGCTGCGAGCAAGGAGCTGCTCATGCGGCCAGCGGCTATGCAAGAGTCTCGCGAAAAGTAGGAGTATGTATGGCGACATCAGGTCCCGGGGCAACTAATCTTGTTACGGGGATTGCGACAGCTTATATGGACTCTATTCCGATAGTAGCTATTACCGGTCAGGTGGCAACATCTGTAATCGGTAAAGATGTTTTTCAAGAAGTTGACATAACCGGGGCAACTGCGCCGTTTACAAAACACAACTATCTTGTTAAAAATCCCAACGACATTCCAAAGATAGTAAAAGAGGCTTTTTATATTGCATCTACAGGCAGGCCCGGGCCGGTGCTGATAGATTTACCTAAAGATGTAGCTGAGGCTAAAATAAATTTCAAATATCCTGAAAAAGTCGTATTGCGCGGATATAAGCCAAATGTTGTGGGACATCCGAAACAAATACAAAAAGCTGCAGAATTAATCAACAAAGCACGCTGCCCTGTTATTTGCGCAGGCGGCGGTATAAACATGGCAGGAGCCGAAGATATACTTTTTGAGCTTGCAACAAAGGCTAATATTCCGGTTGTGACAACACTCATGGGCATAGGCTCTTTTCCATCCGATCATCCGCTTTATATGGGAATGCTTGGCATGCATGGCCTGGCATCGGCTAATAAGATTGTTACCGATTCAGATTTGCTAATTGCGGCAGGAGCAAGATTTGCCGACAGGAGTGTAGGCAAAATTGACGGTTTTGCTCCAAAGGCTAAAATAATACACATTGACATCGACCCTGCAGAAATAGGAAAAAACGTTAAACCGGATATTCCTATAGTGGGAGATGTAAAGCAGGTTTTAGGAGAAATAGCTAAAAATGTCCAGCCCAAAGCACCTTCAACATGGAATAAATATGCGGCAAATCTTAAAAAGGAAGCCGAATACAAGGGCCTTGAAGACAAAGATAAATTAGATCCAATTGAAATAATTCGCACACTTTCTGACAAAACTAAAGGAAAAGCCATAATCACAACTGAAGTTGGTATGCATCAGATGTGGACTGCTCAGCATTATGAATTTATAAAGCCCAGAACTTTTATTTCATCAGGCGGTCTCGGCACGATGGGCTATGGTTTACCTGCGGCTATGGGAGTTCAGATTGCAAACAGGGATGCCTTAGTTATTAATATATGCGGTGATGGAAGTATCCAAATGAACTTGAACGAGATGGCTACGATTGTAGAAAATGATCTTCCTGTAAAAATGATTTTATTTAATAATTCCGGATTAGGCCTTGTAAGACAGCTTCAAGAATTTTACTGTGATAAGCGCTATAATCAAGTATTTTTCAAATTTGTTCCTGATTTTACGAAAATTACAGAAGGCTATAACATAAAATCCATGAGAATTGAGAAGCAGGACGAAGTATCTGATGCTATAGATACTATGCTATCCCATGATGGCCCGTTTTTATTAGAGTGCATTATTGATATTCATAAAAATGTATACCCAATGGTGCTGACCGGTTCTCCTATCAATGAAATGATTGGAGGGTAATAACATGAAAACAACACTTTCAGTGCTTGTAGAAAACCAACCCGGTGTATTATTCAGGATAGCAGGTCTTTTTAGCAGGCGAGGCTTTAACATTGACAGTCTTGCGGTAGGGACCACAGAAAATCCTGATATTTCCAGAATGACCATAGTCATTGACGGAGATGAAAATGTAGTTGAGCAAGTAAAAAAACAGCTAAACAAGCTAATTGATGTTATTAAGGTAAGTAAAATTGTTCCAGAGGATTCTGTGACACGGGAATTAGTGCTTATAAAAGTTGATGCAGATTCGCATATGAGGTCAGAGATAATTCAGATTGCAGAAATCTTTAGAGCGAGCATAGTTGATGTCAGCCAAAAGTCTCTTACGATAGAGCTTACCGGTGACAAGGACAAAGTATCTGCATTCGAAGAGCTTTTAAGGCCCTTTGGCATAAAAGAACTTGTTAGAACCGGCGTTATTGCCGTAAATAGAGGTTCTAATACCATAAAAATTGAGGAGGAAACTTAATAATGGCAAAAATGTATTATGACAGCGATGCTGATTTACAATTATTAGAAGGGAAAACCGTAGCAGTTATAGGTTATGGGAGTCAAGGCCATGGACATGCATTAAACTTGAAGGAAAGTGGAGTTAATGTGGTTGTGGGACTGTATGAAGGAAGCAAATCCTGGAAAATCGCCGAAGAGGCAGGCCTTACAGTAAAGACAGTAAGCGAAGCAGCCAAAGCGGCTGATATTATAATGATGCTAATTCCAGACCACATTCAGGGTAAGGTTTATGAAGAAGAAATTAAACCTTATCTAAAACCCGGAAATGCCCTTGCATTTGCTCATGGTTTTGCAATTGTATATAGTCAGGTAATACCACCGGAATATGTTGACGTATTTATGGTGGCACCTAAAGGTCCCGGGCATCTTGTAAGAAGAACATATCAGGAAGGAGCTGGCGTTCCCTGCCTCGTAGCAGTTGAGCAAGACTATACAGGCAGAGCAAAAGATATTGCTTTAGCATATGCAAGAGGTATAGGCGGCACACGTGCCGGCGTTATAGAGACCACTTTTGCAGAAGAAACCCAGACTGACTTATTCGGCGAGCAGTGCGTGCTTTGCGGCGGCGTTTCAGAGCTTATAAAAGCCGGTTTTGAAACCCTTGTGGAAGCAGGATACCAGCCTGAGATAGCATATTTTGAGTGTTTACATGAGATGAAACTTATAGTGGACTTAATATATGAAGGCGGTTTAAGCTGGATGAGATATTCCGTAAGCGATACCGCAAAATATGGAGATTTTATGGTGGGCAAGCGCATCATAAACGAAGATACCCGCAAGGAAATGAAAAAGGTACTAGATGAGATAGTGACAGGGCAATTTACCAAGAACTGGATATTGGAAAATCAAAGTGGAAGACCTGTCTATAGAGCAATTCAGGCAAAGGAAGCAGAGCACCAAATAGAAAAAGTAGGGGCAGAGCTAAGAAGCATGATGCCCTGGCTTAAGAAAAAGAAATAAACATATTAAAGACAATCGTAAAATGCGAGGCGGCTTTACGCCGCCTTCCTAAAAATACCAGCCTTAAGAACAATAAAATAAATCAGAATTATCAAAAAAGGTGGAATGTGTATGACTAGGAAAGTTGAAATTTTTGATACAACCTTAAGAGATGGCGAACAAACACCAGGCATTTCCTTAAATGCAAAAGAGAAACTTGAAATAGCAAAACAGCTTGAAAAACTGTCGGTGGATGTGATAGAAGCAGGCTTTCCTATAGCTTCTAACGGAGATTTTAGTGCGGTTAAAGCGATTGCTGAAGAAGTAAGGGGTCCGATTATTGCAGGTCTTGCAAGAGCTACATCTAAGGATATAGATAGAGCTGCAGAGGCCTTAAAACCTGCGGAAAGACCCAGAATCCATACATTCATAGCTTCATCACCTATTCATATGAAATATAAATTAAAGATGACTGAAGACGAGGTTTTGGAAGCTGCAGTGGCTGCAGTAAAAAGAGCCAAATCTTATGTTGAGGATGTGGAATTTTCAGCAGAGGACGCATCCAGGTCTGACATAGAATTTCTATGCAGATTGTATTCGGAAGCAATTAAAGCAGGCGCTACGGTCATTAATATCCCGGATACGGTAGGCTATGCGACACCCAGAGAGTTTGCTAATTTAGTAACTACATTAATGGAAAGGGTTCCAGAAATAGATAAAGCAAAAGTCAGCGTCCACTGCCATGACGATCTTGGAATGGCGGTAGCAAATTCGTTAGAGGCTGTGCTGTGTGGAGTAACTCAAATCGAATGCGCCGTGAACGGATTAGGAGAGAGAGCGGGAAATGCTGCATTAGAAGAAATCGTAATGGCACTTAATACCCGGAAAGATTTTTATAAGGTGGAGCATAGTATTAATACGCGGCAAATTTATCGTACCAGCAAACTTGTAAGCACAATTACAGGAATAGCCATACAACCGAATAAAGCAGTCGTAGGTGCAAACGCTTTTGCTCATGAAGCGGGAATTCACCAGCATGGGGTTTTGGCCGAAAAGTCTACCTATGAAATAATGACTCCTGAGTCCATAGGCCTTGCAACAAATACTTTAGTTCTCGGTAAACATTCGGGAAGACATGCTTTTGCCGAAAGACTTAAAGAACTAGGGTATGAACTGCCGCAAGATGAGCTTGATAAGGCATTTGAAAGATTCAAAGAACTAGCCGATAAAAAGAAAGAAGTCACAGATCTGGATATTGAAGCAATTGTAGAAGATCAAGCGGTTAAGCTTCCGCAAAGCATAGAAGTCGAATGCTTCCAAGTGTCGACGGGGAACAAGGCAATGGCTACTGCTAGCGTTAGAGTTAACATAAATGGCGAGATTGTGGAAGAAGCAGCTACAGGCAGTGGCCCTATTGATGCATTATACAGAGCTCTTGAACGTGCTTGTAATATTGATTGCAAGCTAGTTGATTACTCCATAAAATCAGTTACCGGCGGAAAAGATGCGTTAGGTGAAGTTACCGTAAAAGTGGATAAAGATGGCAAGATATTCTTGGGCAGGGGTCTGAGCACTGATATTATTGAAGCCAGTGTTATGGCATATGCCAATGCAATGAATAAAACACTTTGGAATAATGGCAATGGTAAATCGTCTTAGGGAGGTGGCTTTTTAATGGGAATGACCATTACTGAAAAAATCCTTGCAAATCACGCAGGAAAGAATTTTGTAGAGCCCGGCGAGCTTATTATGGCAGATGTAGATCTTGCCTTAGCAAATGATATTACCGGACCTGTTGCAATAGAAGAATTTAAAAAAGCAGGAGGGGAAAAAGTTTTTAATCAAGAAAAGGTTGCCCTTATACCTGATCATTTTGCCCCTAATAAAGATATAAAATCAGCAGAACTATGCAAGTCTTTGAGAGAGTTTGCAAAAGAACAAAATATACTCCATTATTACGAAGTAGGCCGCATGGGAATTGAACATGCGCTTTTGCCGGAGCAGGGGATTGTGCTGCCGGGAGATCTTGTAATCGGGGCAGATTCTCACACATGCACATATGGCGCCCTTGGAGCATTTTCTACAGGAGTGGGATCTACTGACTTGGCGTTTGCTATGATGACAGGCCAATGTTGGTTTAAAGTTCCCGAGACAATAAAATTTGTCTATTACGGCAAATTGAATAAATGGATTACAGGCAAAGACTTGATTTTGCACACAATAGGAGATATCGGTGTTGACGGAGCCCTTTATAAAGCCATGGAGTTTACAGGAGATGCCATCAGCTCCCTTAGTATGGACGGAAGACTGACCATGGCAAATATGGCCATTGAAGCAGGGGCTAAAAACGGCATAATAAACCCGGATGATATAACGCTGGAATATATTAGAAGTCGAGCTAAAAGACCTTACAATATATTCAAAAGCGATGAAAATGCTAAATATGCAGATATAATCGAGTATAACGTAGAAAATATGCAGCCAAAAGTTGCCCTGCCTCACCTTCCTGAAAATGTGGTAGATGTTGATGAGGCTTCTAATATCCAAATAGATCAAGTTGTAATAGGTTCGTGCACCAATGGCAGGTTAGAAGATATGAGGCTTGCCGCAAGCGTCATAAAAGGCCATAAGGTTCACCCTTATGTGCGCATGATAGTAATTCCTGCAACGCAGCAAGTTTATCAGGAAATGATGCGTGAAGGGATAACCGAGATTTTCATCGAAGCCGGTGCGGCCGTAAGCACACCTACATGCGGACCCTGCCTTGGCGGCCACATGGGGGTTCTTGCAAAAGGAGAAAAAGCTGTTTCCACTACAAACAGGAACTTTGTTGGAAGAATGGGTCACCCCGAAAGCGAAGTTTACCTTGCAAGTCCTTTGGTAGCAGCGGCATCTGCAATAAAAGGAAGGATTGCCCATCCGAAGGAGGTTGTTGGCGATGATTTTTAAAGGCAAAGCATGGGTCTTTGGTGACAATATAGATACTGATGTAATAATACCCGCACGTTATCTAAATACAACTGACCCCAAAGAATTAGCAGCACATTGCATGGAAGATATAATCCCTGACTTTACTCAAAAAATTAAACCCGACGATATTATCGTAGCAGGAAATAATTTTGGCTGCGGTAGTTCAAGAGAGCATGCGCCTCTTGCGATAAAATCGGCAGGTATAAGCTGTGTTGTGGCATCGTCTTTTGCCCGCATATTTTATAGAAACTCTATAAATATCGGTCTTCCGATATTAGAGTGTCCGGGGTGCAGTGAGAAAATAAAGACAGGTGATGAATTAGAAATAGATACAGACAGTGGAACTATAAAGAATATAACATCCGGCGAAATCTTTTATGCAAGACCCTTCCCTGAATTTATTAAGGGGATAATAAGCGCAGGCGGTCTTATGAATTATGCAAAAGAGGTGAAGAAATAGTGTATAAAGTAGCCCTTTTGCCGGGAGACGGCATAGGTCCCGAAATAATTGCCGAAGCGGTAAAGATTTTAAAAGCGGTAGGGGGAAAATATAATATAGACTTTCAGTTTGAAGAAGGAATTGTAGGAGGAGCCGCAGTAGATGCATATGGCACGCCCTTGCCGGATAAAGTCATAGAACTTTGCAAAAGCTCTGATGGGATTTTATTTGGTGCAGTAGGAGGACCGAAGTGGGATGCGCTGCCGAAAGAAAAGCGGCCGGAGCAGGCAATTTTAGGACTTAGAAAAAGTCTTGACCTTTATGCAAATTTGCGCTCAGTAAATTTATTTAAAGCATTAGCCGATGCTTCACCGATTAAAAGGGAAATTATTGGCGATGAACTTGACATAATGATAGTTCGAGAACTTACAGGGGGACTTTATTTTGGCAAACCTCGAGGCATTGAAAAGACAGCAGACGGTGTAAGAGGATTTGACACTATGGAGTATACCGACAAAGAAATTAAACGAGTAGCCCGCATAGCCTTTGAAGCGGCGCAACGGAGGAAAAAACACCTAACTTCAGTAGATAAAGCTAATGTTTTAGAGACTTCAAGACTATGGAGAAGTATTGTTACGGAAATGGCAAAAGATTATCCGGATGTCACTCTTTCCCACATGTATGTCGATAATTGCTCGATGCAGCTTATATTAAACCCCCGTCAATTTGATGTTATTTTAACGGAAAACACCTTTGGAGATATACTAAGCGATGAAGCTTCAGTGCTTACGGGCTCTATTGGAATGCTGCCTTCTGCAAGCCTTGGAGACAGCAAACCGTATCTTTACGAGCCTATACACGGCTCAGCCCCGGATATTGCAGGTTTTGGAAAGGCGAACCCAGTTGCATGCATTCTATCAGCAGCTATGATGCTGGAATATTCCTTTGATAAAAAAGAGGCTGCTGCTTCAGTGCAAAATGCAGTCGAAAAAACACTCAATGAAGGATACAGGACATTTGACATACAAGCAGGCGCAAAAAAAGTAGTGTCAACTTCGGAAATGGGAGACATAATTAAAGGCTATATTTAATTCCATTCTAAAAGTGATACCTTTTTAAAATCTTGACAACGCCAATCATGATCTTGCGATTGGTGTTGTTTTTATATGTTTTATAAAACTAAAATAAATAAACCGGTGGGAAGTATAGCGACCCAAATACTTCGCACAGTTTTTTGCACAATACCGGCATTTTTACCAAAATGACTATCTGCAAAAATGCAATTAAAAAAATTCGCAAAAGCAAATAAATAATTGCAGGATTTTTAAGATAAAAGTAGAAATTATATAATATGAAAGTTTATTAATTTTTTAAATTATGAGAGGAGTTTTGACATGAAATTTCCGGTATTAATGTCACCAATTAAAATAGGGTCTATGGAGCTGAAAAATCGCTTTGTTATTCCTCCTATGGGTACAAAGTTTGGAAATTTAGACAGTACTGTATCACAGCAACTTATTGATTATTGGAAACTAAGAGCCCAAGGGGGTTATGCCCTTTTAATTTTAGAAGTGGCAGCAATTGATCCTTTGGGTAAGGCGATACCAGGACAA
This sequence comes from Tepidanaerobacter sp. EBM-49, assembly GCF_001896645.1. Classification (NCBI taxonomy): domain Bacteria; kingdom Bacillati; phylum Bacillota; class Clostridia; order Thermosediminibacterales; family Tepidanaerobacteraceae; genus Tepidanaerobacter; species Tepidanaerobacter sp. EBM-49. The sequence continues at coordinate 83,241 of NZ_MPPE01000036.1, read as the reverse complement.
TTGGGATTATGGGATGATAAATTCATTCCCGGACTTAAGCAGTTGGTAGACGAGGTACATAAACACGGCGATGTCAAAATGGCAGTTCAGCTTCACCATGCAGGCAGACAAACAATGAGCGCGGTTATTGGCGCTCAACCGGTAGCACCGTCTCCTATTCCTTGTCCCGTTGACAAAGAAATGCCTAGAGAACTCACGACCGAGGAAGTATATGACCTTATAGAAAAATTTGGGGATGCTGCAAAAAGAGCCAAAGAAATAGGATTTGACGCAGTTGAAGTTCATGGTGCTCATGGATATTTAGTTGCTCAATTTATGTCTGCTTATTCAAATAAGAGAAGCGATGAATTTGGTGGGGATTTTAATAGTAGAATGAAATTCCCTGTAGAAATCATAAAAAATATTAGAAGGAAAGTTGGAAATGGCTTACCAATATTATTTAGAATCAGCGGCGATGAGGATATGCCTGAGGCAAGAACGATAACAGAGTCCAGGATGGCAGCACGAGTCCTGGAAAGCGTCGGCGTAAATGCTATCCATGTGTCGCGATGCGTTTACGGCAGTGTTCCGGGTGCTATTGCGCCAGCTGCAGTTCCTGCCGGATTTAATGTATATGCCGCAGAGGAAATTAAAAAATCTGTAAGCATTCCTGTTATAGCAGTGGGCAGAATAAATGATCCCTTATTAGCTGAAGATATATTGGAAAGTGGGAAAGCCGATTTAGTTGCCTTAGGAAGAGAATCCTTGACTGACCCTGAGCTTCCCAATAAAGTTGCAGCGGGACAGCTCGAGGAAATAGCTCCATGCATAAGCTGTATGCAAGCTTGCGTCGGCTACTTATTTGATCCTACCAAACCTTATATTTCATGCTTGGTTAACCCCTTTACCGGTAGGGAAGGTGAATTGAAAGTAGAAAAAACAGATAATCCTAAAAAAGTAATAGTAATAGGCGGCGGCCCCGGAGGGCTTGAAGCTGCATGGATAGCTGCAAAAAGAGGTCATAAAGTTACACTATATGAGAAGGAAAAGAAACTTGGCGGACAATACAGAATAGGAGCCATACCTCCTACAAAACAAGAAATTATAAAGGCTCTAAAATATTACGAGACTATGGGTAAAAAATACGGGGTAGAATATAAAATGGAGACAGAGGCTACAGAAGAAACAATTGCATCTGAAAATGCCGATGTAGTAATTCTTGCTACAGGTGGTGTACCGCTAGTACCAGATATAAAAGGAATAGAGAACCCTAAATTTGTAAAGGCTATTGACTTACTTGATGGGAAGAAAGAAGTCGGACAAAACGTTTTAGTAGTAGGCGGTGGCATGGTAGGTTCTGAAACAGCAGATTATCTGGGCGAACATTTCCACAATGTAACGATAATAGAAATGCTTCCTGAAATTGCAATGGATGAGCAAGATGACGTGAAATACTACTTATTAGAAAGATTAAAAAAGTGGGGAGTTAAGGCAATTACGAATGCGACTGTTAAAGAATTCCTTGATGATGGAGTAGTATATGAGAAAGACGGAAAAGATGAAAAAATTACCGGCTTTGATTCTATAGTTCTTGCAATGGGAGCCAAAGCTTATAATCCCTTGGAAGAAAAAATCAAGGGAAAAGTCCCTGAAATATATGTTATAGGAGATGCTGTTAAAGCTAGAAAAGCCCTAGAGGCAATAGAAGAAGCAGCAAGGATAGCAGTAAAAATATAATAAAGGAACTAAAAATAGGCAGTTCATCGATAAAATCTTTGAACTGCCTTGTTACTTTTTAAAATAGGGGCATACGAGTAGAAATTTTTATAAAACTTTTATAAAACCATAGTTGAATTTTCTAAACTCAGGTGTTATAATATAAAACAATATATTGGTTTTTAAAAGCTGTGAAGAGAAGAGTAGCGATTATTTCAAGCTAAAGAGAGTCGGATAAGGTGAAAGCCGATGCTTGAAGCAGTCAGCGAAAATCGTCTCGGAGCTGCCAGAGTGAACTTATAGTAATTCTGGCCGGGTTCCTTATAAGGAAATTGGCTCCCGTTAGAAAGGCCGGGTATCGGGCAAGGCGCCCCGTACCTACTGAGATTTATACCGCAAGGTATAAATGAACTAGGGTGGTAACGCGAAGATCTTTCGCCCCTTTTATAAGGTTAGGCGGAAGGTCTTTTTATTTTACCTCCATACTGAAGTTATCTTTAAACGATGTAAAAATTTATTATTAAATAGAAGAAGGGGATAATTATGACTGGTGCTGAACTCTTACTAAAAACATTAAGCGAATTAGGTGTTAATACTATCTTTGGTTTCCCAGGCGGTTCAGCGCTGCCGATTTACGATGCTCTGTACAGCTGCAAGGAAATCAGACACATAAGGACTGTGCATGAACAAGGAGCAGCCCATGCAGCAGACGGCTACGCCAGAGCAACTGGTAAGGTAGGGGTAGTCTTGAGCACTTCCGGCCCCGGAGCTACAAATTTAGTGACAGGAATTGCAAACGCATATATGGATTCAGTGCCCCTTCTTGCCTTTACCGGTCAGGTCGCACTGGATCTTTTGGGCAGAGATTCCTTTCAAGAAGTTGATATTACAGGGATCACTTTGCCTATTACGAAACACAGTTTTTTAATAAGAAACAAAAATGAAATCGTAAAAAAGGTCAAAGAAGCATATACGATTGCAACTAGCGGCAGACCTGGTCCAGTGCTCATAGATTTGCCAAAAGATGTGATGGCAGGCGAAGTAAACTACAACGAGGTAGAAAAGGAAGTAAACGGTTTTGTAAGGACATACCTTACCAAACTTGAACCTTCCAGCGGTTTTAATAAATTAGTAGAAAAAGCAGCTGAAATGATTGAAAGAGCTAAAAAACCGGTCATTTATGCAGGCGGTGGAATTGTGACATCTGACGCCGCCGAGGAACTTCTAAAGCTTGCCGAAAAAATCAATGCACCGGTTACAACAACCTTAATGGGTCTTTCGTCCTTTCCGGCTGATCATCCCCTTGCCCTTGGCATGCTTGGCATGCATGGCACGGCCTATGCAAACATGGCTGTAACTGAATGTGATCTTTTGATAGCTTTAGGTGCCAGGTTTGATGACAGGGTTACAGGGGATGTTAAAAAATTTGCTCCTAATGCAAAAATTATACATGTTGATATTGATAGAGCAGAAATAGGCAAAAATGTTGACGTGGATTTAGGAATAAAAGCAGATGTGAAACAATTTTTAATTAATTTGCTTGATATCTTGCCGTCTGTAAAAAACGAGGATTGGGTAAACGAAGTAGCCCGCATGAAAAATCTCTATCCTCTCAAATATTCCGAAGATGGACTTAAGCCTCAGTATGTAATAGAAGAAATTTACAGACAGAGTAAAGGTGAAGCAATTATTGTAACAGAAGTAGGCCAGCATCAAATGTGGGCTGCCCAGTATTACAAATTTAAAGAGCCGAGAACCTTCATATCTTCCGGCGGATTAGGGACCATGGGCTTCGGCCTTCCGGCAGCTCTTGGAGCAAAAGTTGGAAGGAAAGATAAAATAGTTTTCAATATCGCAGGGGATGGCAGTTTTGAAATGAATTGCCATGAACTTATAACCGCGTCCAGGCACAAAATCCCGGTTATTACGGTGATATTTAACAACCGGACCTTAGGCATGGTAAGACAATGGCAGGAACTGTTTTTTGACAAAAGATATTCCCAGGTATCTCTTGAAGGCGCAGACGTAAATTACGCAAAACTTGCAGAAGCATGTGGAGTGCAGGGATTTGAAGTCGATGATAAGAATGAGCTTCCAAAAATTATCCACAACGCAATCCAGCTTAATGCACCTGTGGTTATAGATGTTAAAATAGACGCAGAAGAAAATGTTATGCCGATGGTACCTGCAGGAAAACCTATCAGCGAAATGTTAGGGATTGATTAATTAATGCAAATAGATGTATATTAATATATGTAAGTGCAAAGACTATTTGTGTTATACTTTTATCAGGAAACAAGCACTAATTTATAAAACTTTGAGGGAGGAAATTTCTAGATGAGTATTCAAATTTACGTAGATGGCAAGTACTATCCAAAGGAAGAAGCCAAAATTTCCGTTTTTGACCACGGTTTTTTATATGGCGATGGCGTTTTTGAAGGTATTAGAGCCTATAACGGCAGAGTGTTCAAATTAAAAGAGCATATTGACAGGTTATATAACGGCGCTCGCGGCATAATGATTAACGTTCCCCTTACCAAAGAAGAAATGACTGAAGTTGTTCTGGAAACATTGAGAAGAAACCAGCTGCAGGATGCATATATAAGACTGGTAATATCTAGAGGAGCAGGAGACCTGGGTCTTGACCCGAAAAAGTGCAACAAGCCTACCGTTGTATGTATTGCCGATAAAATAGTGCTATATCCTGAAGAACTTTACGAAAAGGGTATGGAAATTATTACAGCAGCAACTAGGAGAAACAGGCCAGAAGGTGTAAATCCTCAAATGAAGTCGCTAAACTACTTAAATAACATAATGGCAAAGCTAGAGGCAAACTTAGCAGGGGCACCTGAAGCTTTATTATTAAACAACGAAGATTATGTGGCAGAATGTACCGGCGATAATATCTTTATTGTGAAAAACGGTGTTCTCATAACTCCGCCGCCCTATGTAGGCATTTTAGTCGGAATAACCAGAAATGCAATAATAGAAGCCGCAGAAAGACTTGGAATAAAAGTAGAAGAAAAGGTATTTACCAGATACGAGGTCTTTACAGCAGATGAATGTTTCCTTTCCGGAACAGCAGCTGAAGCAGTTCCTGTAGTTAAAGTTGACGGACGTCCTATTGCAGACGGCAAACCCGGTCCGATAACAAAGCAAATAATAAAAGAGTTTAAGGAATTAATTAAAACAGAAGGAACGGAAATCTACAAATAATTTTTTAACCCTCTATTGACCAAGAAACTCCCGCTTCAACGAATGAATGAGTAAGTGGCGAGTGGTTCACGGGTATAAAAAGAGGCATCTTAGAATTATTTCTTTAAATAATTCTAAGATGCCTCTTTTTTGCTCACAATAATAGATTTTTATCAAATACTTGATGCATAATATCCCGCCGCGGCAGCTGTTATAAAAAATTCTGCATCCTTATCAATTCCTCTCCCCATGGTAGACAGTTTAAAATCAAAAGATAAAAGGTCTTGTGTGAGCTTTTCTAATTCATCAACATAGATAATTTTATGTTTTTGATTTAAGGTATTTTCATCTATTTGTTTTTGTATGCAATCGAACTTATTTCCTGAAAACTTAGGAACAACAATATTTGCGCCGCTCATTGCGACTTTATTAAGCACCGTAATACTGTGATGGCTTATCCCATAATGCCGCTTTCTTTTGTCGGCAAAACTTATTCTTGGAATAAAAATTGGCAGACCTCCCAGATTATTTACCGCATCTATGATAGGTCCTTGCTCAATACCCGAAAAACCGTATTCGGTTCCTGTGCCAGTTATGCCGGGGCCCATTGCGACAACAGCTACATCAGAATGCAAGATTTCAAAAGCCGATATTAAAGCAGTATAAATATTTACAGCTTCAATATCTCCCCCAAAAGCCTGACCGTATGTAACAGTTCCATCAATTAGATTATTCTCTTTTAAATATTTGACGGTTTTACTAAAGCTTAAGGGCAATGCTCCGCCGTCTGTCATAATATATGAGACCTTTAACTTCGGTCTATTTCGCTTTACACCGAAAACCGCCGGTGCAACCATACTGTGCAGCTCACCGATAATTACGGGTTTTCTGCCGAGGCCGGAGAAATTATTAAAAATGCTATGATAAGGGCTATCTTCTTCCTCGGCACTTAAAACTGCAAATTGAAGCGGGGTATACCTAAGCTTCATTATATGGCCCGGACTATTTCTAGCTACAAAACCTTCCCCGCAATTTACAGATACCACAAAATGATACCCACCGCTGCCTAATTTTAAATCCTGTGCTGTTGTATTTAAAAGCACACTATCTCCAACGGCTACCTGACCTGTCAAGAAATCATAGTTTATTGCTTTAAAGTTTTCTCTGCCAATTTCAACTTCTATCTCAGTTACGCCTTTTCTTGCCGATAAAATGCTTTTCACTGTTCCCTTTGCATAAGAAATCATTGAATTTCTCCTTTATCTGCCAAGTTCGTCTAAAAAACTTAAAAAACGGTTTTTATTAATCAAGTCTGTCAGCGAATATTTTTCTGTATAGATATGCACTGCTATAAGAAGTATCAGAATCAAAATCTTCGTATAAACTTCAAAAGCAGAGGCAGCAAGAACCCCCATTGACATTCCGATAACATTTGAACCTGCATCGCCCATCATGCACTTGGCACTTAAATCATAAGGGAAATAACCTAAAATAATTCCCACCAAAGGAAGATATGGCAGAGCATAAGATAATTTTTGCCCAAATGCAAGCCCTAGAAGAAAAACTATAAATAAAATAAGGAAAAATTTTATAGAACGGCCCGGCCTTAAATCCAGTAAGTTAAATAGATTTGTAAAAAGTGCTATGACAAGAGTGTTTAAAATAACTTCAAAAATAGCATCCGGTGCAATAACCGCACTTATAACGAAGGCAGCAAGCAAACCCGAAATAGCCTTTAATCCTCCGGTTGTAAGTTTACCCTGCAGCAGCTTGCCAAAGTGCCCTTTAAAACCTAAAACATTTCTTGCGCCCAGCATATCATCTATAAAGCCAATAAAACTTGCTGAAAAAACAGCAAGTAAAATCAAAAATATATCCATCGGAAATTTGCCGAAAATTAATCCAAACAGAGCAGACCAAGCAAGATAAAAAATAGGGAAAATAATGCCGATTCCCTGAGGTATTAAAACCCTTTTATAGTTTTTTACAAGTACTTTCCCTTCTTCAAAAATGCTAATAAACTGTGGAGTCGCAAGATAAGTTGCCGCTAAAAAAAGCAAAAAAGTAATAACATAAAATGTAGACATTATCGACCCCCCTTTTTTCGAACAAGAACTTTTAAAATATCTAAAAACTGCTTGCCTCTATGAACAAAACCACTAAAATCTCTGCCTGTTACATCATGGCTCATATCCACGTCTACTTCCTGCACTCTATAACCTTTCCTGAGTATATCTACCAACATGCCGACTTCTATGCCAAAGCCTTCAGGTATCCCCTGGATATCATTTAAGACTTGCCTCTTGAAGGCTCGCTGACCTGAAAGTGCTGTTGTAATTTCTCTACCTGTAAGGGATTTAACCCCGTAAAAAGCCAATGCTTTTACAAGGCCAAACCCTTTTTTACCGGCCACCGGCTTAAATTTGGCAATGGTTACATCGGCACTATCCTCTAGAATAGGAAGCAGCAATTTGGATACCTCTTGCGAAGTTTCCTGTAAATCTGCGTCTAAAAAGACTATGATATCACCCTCTGCATACTTGAGTCCCTCCCGAAGGGCCCCGCCTTTTCCGGTGTTTGAGGCAAGCTTTATAACTTTTGCCCCATTCTCTGCCGCAATCGCTGCGGTTCGGTCAGAGGATCCGTCATCAATTACCAATACCTGCAATTCTATTTGGCGTTCCTTGCAAAATTTATCTTTAAATTCCGCTAAACCATCAAGAGTTTTTGCAATGTTTTTTTCTTCATTAAAAGCCGGGATTAGTATGCTTACTTTCACTGGGTCTTTTCCTCCTCGCTCAAGAAAGGCATAAGTGAATTAGCACTGTTTTTGACTCCGTAATGGCCCTCTTTTCCAGTCATAACAAGTATCAACGAAGTTTGTCCGATTATAGTATCTACATTGTCGACGGTAGAGATATTTTGCTTTTTATACATTTCAATATAGGAAATTTTTGCATCCGTAGTTTCTACGCCGATAACCGGTAGGGAATATTTTTTAAGTTCTCTTATCAAAGGGATATCAATGGCTTCATATCTGTTATCGCCTTCGTCTCGGCTGCTTCCTCCGGCAATAACCACATAGTTTGCAGGAGTTTCCAAATTACCGCTAACATATAATATACCTTTTTCTATTAGAAAAGCTAAGTTCTCCTTATTTGCTTTGCCATAAGCTGCATCTGAAACATTTTTGACAATGGCAGGAATGATGTTTTCCTTGCTTGTAAGCTTGAAATATGCCATAAATTCGCTTTCGTCTTCTTCGGTCATATTAAAAAGTTTATCATTATCAAAACTTATAGATACAACATCGGCACCTGCTGTTTTAAGAGCTTGACGCATCTCGGTATAGACGTAGTCTCCGGATGTTTCAACAACTACAACGTGCATTCCTGCAAGTTTACCCTTTATATAGTCGGGAAAAATATTTTTTATATAAGTCTCGCTTAATTGGTTTGCATCAGAGAGCTTCTGGATCTGGTTTTTAAGTTCCTCGTTGGTTTGATTGAGTTCACTAAACTTTTCTTCCATTTTTTGAAGCGTAATTTCCTGCTGCTCAACTATAATTTCTTCAGAATCCATTTGAACTCCTACAAGTATACCAATACCCAGTGCTAAAAAAATCGATATTACAGTAATGACTAAATATTTTATGTTAATCAGCATATTTTTGCTCCTTTAAGGTAAAAGCATTTTTAATCTAAGTTCCAAGAGTTTTAATGCATGCTTAATAGGCGGAGAAATATTAAAAATTACAAGAATCGGCACCAAAGCGGCAGCAAAAATTCCCAGCATGTAGGAAGGACGCAATCTTTGGTTGTAAAGCTTGCTAACACCTTTTGCGTCTACTAAGATTGACCCGACCTTCAGTCTGACTAAAAAAGTGCTCCCCATGCCCTTGCGGCCCTTTTCTAAAAAATCTATCATACTTGAATGAGTGCCTACAGCTACTATTAAATCTGCGCCTTTTTCATACGCTAAAAGCATTGCTATGTCTTCACTGGTGCCGGGAGATGTGAAAATTTTTGCATCAAGGCCTAATTTCTTTATTCTTTCAAGCCCCGGTGATCTGCCGTCTGGATATGCATGAACTACAATATCTTTTTCTTTGCAAATTCTTAAAGTGTTATCTGATACGCTGTCCATATCACCGATAATAATGTCAGGGGTATAGCCGTACTCCAAAAGCGCATCAGCTCCGCCGTCAACTCCTATAAGCACGGGTCTGACTTCATCAATGTAAGTTTTAATTGCGGCAAGATCTTCTTTATAGTTGTTGCCCCTTACAACGATTAAAACATGCCGTCCGTTAATTGGAGTATTTATATCGGGTATTGAGACACCGCCCATTATTAAGTATTTTTCTTTTTTTGCATAGTCCAAAGTATTGTTTATAAACTCATCAAGGGAATTTTCAATGTTTCGTTTTGCATCTTCCATTTTTGATTTAATAATCTCGGGAGTCAAAAATACCCCTTCGCCTATAAGTTTGTTTTCGCAATAAATTTTGCCGTCATCCTCGATTGTAATGACAGAGCCCTCTTCAAGCGACATTATATCTTCGCCTACATCATCTAAAATAGGAATATTGGCATTTGCCAGTATCTCAGGACCGGGATTAGGATAACGGCCCGTTATTGATTTTTGCGCATTAATAACAGCCTTAACCTTGCAATTTACTAGACCCAGCGCTCCTACTTCGTCTAAATCTTCATGATGGATTATGGCAATATCTCCCGGCTTTAAGCGCTTAATTAGGTTTTTGGTTCTATAATCAATCTTTGCAGTGCCGGTAATAGGCATATAAACTTCACACCTTCGAAAATTAATATACGGTTTAGAAAAATCTATCCTCCTATAATTTAGCACAATGAAAGAGCCATCTCAACTATTTGAAAATTTCAATTTTGTTGCAAGGTTGGCTTCCTATTGATATAATAGCGATGTATAATATGAAAACACGATTATTTTTGGAGGATATATGAAAAAAGGCATCGTAATTTTTATGATACTTATAATGTTTGTAATGATTATACCACATTATGGATATGCAAAACCAATTTCAGAGAAAAAGGTCATAATGGTTATTCTTGATGACACAAATTATGAAGAAATGGTTACATATGGCGGGAAAAATATTGAGTATTTACTTAAAAACGGTGCACTTGGCCTTATGAATGCAAACTCCGCCAGCTCTTTTACATCTGCTAACTCATACGCGACTATCGGAGCAGGGGCATATGCTACAAGTGCAAACTATGCAGCTTATGCAGGAGGTTATTATGATCTATTTCATAATGAACCCATAAATGTGGTTTATAAGCGAAATACAGGCAATGATATGAATTTGGAAAACATCGCAAATGTGGGAATTACAGAACTTAATTTACAGAATAAAAAATTAAACCGCATTGCAAAACCTGCGCTTTTGGGAACACTGCTTCACGAAAATGGTTATAAGACAGCAATAATAGGGAATGAAGACACAGACTTTGATGATATAAAAATAAATGCATCACTTATAACTACAGATGAAAATGGGATAACAGATTTTGGAGTTGTAAATCAGACTTTGCTTGCGCATGATCCTATGAGTCCTTACGGGATACGAAGTGACTATGATAAATTGTATACGGCTTTTTGCGATATAAAGGATAAGGCTGATTTTATCGTAATTCAACCCGGGGATATGTCAAGACTAAACAAATATATGGATATTGCCGAGGATAGATATAATGAAATAAAGTCTGAAATTTTCAGTCAGACAGATAAACTTATTGGAAAACTGTTTTCCAAAATTGATGATAATACCCTATTCTTGCTGGTTGTCCCCTTCCCCTCGACAGAAGATTCATCAGCTGGTAAAAGGCTTACTCCGATTATAGCTTTAAATAAAAATATCCCTTCCGGAACCTTAACGTCGGCCACTACAAAAAGAGATGGAATTGTAACTAACACAGATATTGCAGCATGTATTCTTGACTATTTTGGTATTCCAAAGGATGCTTCTATGACAGGACATAAATTGACTGCAAAAAACATAGAAAATCCATTAGGATATCTAGAAGAGCTTAATAGAATTGCAATTTTTAACTATAAAATACGTTCATCGGTTGTAAAGACATACATCGGATTCATTATAGGAGTCCTTATACTATTTCTAATATCTATAAAGTATTTTGAAAAATATTTAACCTATGTGAAATTCCTGTTAATAGGAGTTCTAATAACCCCGACAATGCTGCTGCTTTTACCTCTGGCAAGCCCCTGGAGCGTACCTAAGTTTGTTTTATGCCTTATAGGCAGCGTACTTTTAGTAAGCTTACTAGTTTTTTATTTCTTAAAAGACAACTTAAAGATTTTTATAGCAACTTGCCTTCCACCGGTGCTTATAATACTTATAGATACATTTTTAGAAAATCCTCTAATGAGGGTTTCGATTTTAGGATATGATCCTATAGTAGGAGCAAGATTTTATGGAATCGGCAATGAATATATGGGGTTTTTGATAGGCGCAGCCATAATCGGCATCGCTGCTATTATGGACCGGGCAGGGGGCAAGCAGAAAATTGTAAAGATATTAAGCATGGTTTTTTACTTAGTAATCCTGCTTACACTTATGGCACCTTCATTAGGGACAAATGTAGGAGGCTCGATGGCAGCGTTTATCGGTTTTGGTGTATCAGTTATCTTAAATACAAGGGGAAAACTTACAAAAAAAGACTTTTTAGTACTTATTTGCCTTTTAGTAGTATCTATTTTAGCCTTATTTATATATGATGGCATGCGGCCGTCTTCTAATGCCCAATCTCATATCGGACAGACCACTGAGCTTATAAAGCACAATAGCTTTTTTGCCTTGTTTCAGATATTCGCAAGAAAGCTATCGATGAACTACAAACTCATAAGGTATTCATCCTGGGTCTGGGTGCTTTTTGGCACTGTGGCTACTTTATGCATACTTTTTGCAAGGCCTGTGGGCATCTTGAAAGAAATATTTAGAAAACATGTTTATCTTTATTTTGGATTTATAGCAGGCATTATAGCTACGCTTGCTGCCCTTGCCTTTAATGATTCAGGAGTTGTGGCAGCTGCTACTATGATGATACCGCTTACGATACCTTTAATTATGATGTGTATTGACGAAATAGAGAACAACAAACAAATGACCAAAAATGGAACGGAGGTATGATTTTGAGCAAAGATATTGTAAAGCCTGCAACATTACCGGGCTTTTTAGAACTTTTACCGCAAGATCAAATACTTTTTAACGAGATTAAAGATGTGATAAGAAAAACATATGAAAATTACGGTTTTGTGCCGATTGAAACCCCTCTTATCGAAAAGTCCGAAATACTTCTTGCAAAGGGCGGAGGAGAAACTGAGAAGCAGATATATCGGTTTACCAAAGGTGATACAGATATGGCATTAAGATTTGACCTTACAGTACCCCTTGCAAGATATGTGGCACAGCATTTTTCAGAACTAACTTTTCCGTTTAGAAGATACCATATCGGTAAGGTTTACAGAGGAGAAAAGAGCCAGAGGGGAAGATTTAGAGAATTTTATCAATGCGATGTAGATATTATAGGCAATGGAAGATTAAGCGTAATTTATGATGCGGAGATTGTAAGCATAATATACTCCACGTTTAAAAATCTGGGCTTTGGTAATTTTACAATACGGATAAACAATAGAAAAATCTTAAACGGCTTTTTTGGCTCGTTAAATATAGAAGATACAACTGAAGTTTTAAGGGCAGTTGATAAACTGGAAAAAATAGGAGAAAAGGGTGTTATCAGCGAACTTTCGAAACTAGGACTTTCGAATGATACATCGCATGAGATATTAAAATTTGTCAAAATAAAAGGAACAAATGAGGAAAAACTTGCATCGCTTAAAGCACTTAATCTTACATCTGCAATGTTTAAAGAAGGTATAGAAGAACTGGAAAAGGTCACAGAATATGCTGAAGCATTTGGTGTTCCGGCTGCAAATTACTCCATTGACTTGACTATTGCAAGGGGGCTGGACTATTACACAGGCACGGTATATGAAACCTTTCTTGATGATTATCCGGAAATTGGCAGTGTCTGTTCAGGAGGCAGATATGAGAATCTGGCAGAATATTATACAACTCAAAAGCTGCCGGGAGTAGGAGTTTCAATAGGACTTACTCGCCTTTTTTACCAACTAAAAGAAGCGGGCCTTCTTAAAGAAGATTCTCCAATAACTTTTACAAAGGTTTTAGTGATACCCATGGAAGAAAAATTCAACCTGAATGCTATAAAAGTTGCAAATACCCTCAGAGCAAATGGCATTGTCTCCGAAATACACTTTGAAGATGTAAAAATAAGCAAAAAACTAAGTTATGCCAACAACCTTAAAATCCCTTACGTGATATTCATAGGCGAAGAAGAAACAGAAAACAATAAGGTCTCCCTAAAAGACATGAAGTCAGGTGTTCAAAAACTTCTAGAGCTGGAAGAAGCAGTTAAAATCATACAAGAACAACTTGCTCAGAATTCCTGAAATCCTTGAATCAAATACGCCCACATCATTTATGATAATAATATAACTGACAAAATTATACTATTAGAAATAATAAACTAAGCCTGCGCAATTATTAGCGCAGGCACCTTTAATTTAACTTCCGAATTGAGCATTGTAAAGCCTATAGTATAGTCCTTGCTTGCTGATGAGTTCCTGATGGCTTCCTTCCTCGACTATTCCATCTTTAGTCAAAACAAATATACGCCCTGCGTGCCTTATAGTGGCCAGTCTATGTGCTATTATTAATGTGGTCCGGTTTTTTGAAAGTGCAAATAATGACTCTTGAATAATTTGTTCAGTTTCATTATCCAAAGCAGATGTAGCTTCATCTAAGATTAAAATAGGCGGGTCTTTCAAAAATATCCTTGCAATAGCCAGTCGCTGTTTTTGACCGCCGGAAAGCTTAACCCCCCGTTCGCCTATATAGGTATCGTATCCGTTTTCAAGTTCCATTATAAAGTCATGGGCATTGGCTTTTTTAGCAGCATTTATTATTTCTTCATCTGATGCATCCGGCTTTCCATAAGCTATGTTATCCCGAACGGTGCCGGTAAACAAAAATACATTTTGTTGAACTATACCTATATTTTGTCTTAATGATTTTTGAGTAACATTTCGGATATCTATTCCATCGATGTAGATTGCCCCTTCTTCAATTTCGTAAAACCTGGGAATAAGGCTTGCTAGCGTTGTTTTTCCGGCGCCGGAAGGCCCAACAAAAGCCACAGTTTCTCCGGCGTTTATTTTAAAGCTTATATTTGAAAAAACCTCTGTCTTATTATCATAGCTAAATGCCACATTATCAAAAACTATATTTCCCCTAACCTTGTCCAGCGGTATTGCACCGGGTTTATCGACTATCTCCGGTTCAATTTCCATAATCTCCCTAAATCTTCTAAAACCTGCCATACCGCTTTGATATATCTCAAGCAGAGACATTATGCGCCGCAGAGGCTGCAAAAACATAGATACATAAAGGAGAAAACCCACCAGCTCGCCTGTTGTCATCATATTGCTGTAGCAAAGCCATCCACCGGCGATTAGCACCACAAGGTTTATAAAATTCGAGAGAAAATCCATTCCCGAAAAGAACTCGGCCATTGTTTTATATGCTTTCTGTTTTGCTTGCCTAAAACCTTCATTTCCAAATTGAAATTTTATTTTTTCATAGTCTTCGTTTGTAAATGCCTTTACTTCTCTGATGCCCGATATGCTGTCTTCTAGTTGAGCATTTATGTCAGCGATTTTCAGCCGCGTATTCCTAAAAGCCTGCTCCATTTGCTGGTTTTTGCTTATAGAAAACCAAGCCATAAAAGGCATTATGGCAAAAATCAATAGTGTTAGCTGCCAATTTGTATTTAAAAGAATAAAAAAGGTGCCAATCAATGTAACTGATGCGATAAACAAGTCTTCGGGACCATGATGCGCCAGTTCCGATATCTCGTTTAGGTCATTGACGATCCTGGACATTATATGTCCGGTTTTATTATTGTCAAAATAAGTAAAGGAGAGTTTTTGTATGTGGTTAAAAAGGTCTTGGCGCATATCATATTCAATTTTGGTTCCAAGGGTATGACCATAATAATGGACGATGTATCCTAATATATACCTTATAATATAAAGGAAAAATAGGAATATTCCGATTCTAATTACCAATTGAATATTTCTCTGAGGCAGCAGATCATCTATAACAATATTAACAACCTTCGGAAAAACTAAATCCAGAAGAGATGCAAGAAAAGCGCTGCCGAAGTCCAATAAAAATAGCGGCACATGGGCCCTGTAATATTTTGTAAATTCCCGTATCATTTTTTCACCCTCAAGAATAATTCCAGCTAAAACCATTATAAGAAAATAAAAGGATAAAATCAATGGAAGTATATCTTATGGAATTTTTGTTTATTTGCCCTGCATAATATGTTAAACTGTATTTATAGTGTGATATATTCAGATATTTGTTGAAGGGGAGGTAATATATCTTGAAGTTACTTGTGAAAAACGGCGAGGTATTGCGTTTTGAAAAAGACAAGGCTGTGGTTGATAGGGTTGATATAGGTATTGAGGACTCAAAAATAGTTCAGATCGGAGAAATTAGCGAAGGTTTTGGTGCTGATAAAATCATTGATGCAAATAATATGTTAGTTATGCCGGGCTTTATAAACACTCACACACACCTTGCAATGAATCTTTTTAGAAATTATGCAGATGATATGCTGCTTCAGGATTGGCTTACAAAGAAGATATGGCCTCTTGAGAAAAAACTGACTGCTGAATCCGTTTATTGGGCATCTGTCCTAGGAATCGCCGAACTTATAAAAAGCGGCGTAACCGGATTTCTTGATATGTATTTTTTTGTAGAAGAAACCATTAAAGTCGCCCTGGAAACAGGAGTTAGGGCGTATATTGCAAGAGGACTTACTGATGAACCGTTAGGTATGGAATTCCAATTAAAAGAAACAAAAGAGCTTTATAGAAAATTTGACGGCAAGGATGGAAGAATTAAGATTTTTGCCGGTCCCCATGCTCCTTATACCTGCAGTCCGCGCTATCTCAAGAAGGTAAAGGCACTGGCGGATGAATTGGGGATAGGAATTCATATTCATCTTTCGGAAACGCGGCAAGAAGTAAATGACAGTATAAAACAATGGCGAAAGACACCAATAAAACATGTATATGATCTGGGAATTTTTGAAAGACCCACCATTGCAGCTCACTGTGTCCATGTTGATGACGACGATATCCAGATACTTAAAGAATGCAATGTAAGCGTAGCCTATAACCCTACCAGCAATTTAAAGCTTGCCAGCGGTTTTGCGCCTGTTGAAAAGATGGTAAAAGCCGGAGTAAATGTATCCCTTGGCACTGATGGGGCTTCATCTAACAACAACCTTAATATGTTTGAAGAAATTCACCTTGCATCAATAGTAAATAAATGCGTAAACAATGATGCTGTATCAATTCCTGCAGAAACTGCTATAAAGATGGCAACAATAAACGGAGCTAAAGCGCTTGGAGTCGATGGCGAACTTGGAAGCATAGATGTTGGAAAGAAGGCAGATATTATACTCATCGACCTAAATAAGCCTCACTTATGTCCTCTACACAACCCTCTATCCGCTGTATGCTACTGTGCCCAAGCATCTGATGTACACACTGTAATTGTAGATGGAAAGATACTTATGGAAAATTATGAACTTAAAACAATAGACTTAGAGAAGGCCATGTACAATACGGCGCGCTGCGCTCAAAAACTAACGGGAGCTTAAAGCTGAAGGGATGTGAAAATATATGGAAAAAGCAATAATAGGCGGAACTGGAGTTTACGATATAGGCGAAGCCTGCTCTCAAGAAATCAAAACCGAATACGGATCAGTTACAATTGATGTGGTAAAAACAAAAAGCGGCGAAGAAGTCGCATTTCTTGCAAGACATGGGAAGGGACATTCGGTGCCGCCTCATTTAATAAATTACAGGGCAAATATCAAGGCACTAAAAGACATAGGCATAAAATACATATATACCACCTGCGCCGTAGGTTCATGCAATGAAAACTTTGCCCCGGCAGATGTTGTAGTATTAAAGGACTTTCTTGATTTTACCAAGACGCGCCCTCTTACATTTTATGAAGGTGGAGAAAAGGGCGTTGTGCATGTTGCCATGGATGCGCCATATTGCCCGAATCTTGGAAGAAAGTTTAAAGAATACGCAAAAACCATGGGCCTTAACATAAAAGGCGATGCAGTCTATGCATGCACTGAGGGCCCGAGATTTGAAACCGCCAGCGAAATCAAAATGTATAAAATGCTGGGAGCAGATATAGTTGGTATGACAAACGTGCCTGAAGTGGTCCTTGCCAAAGAGCTGGGCATGTGCTATCAGGCAATAGGAATTGTTACTAATTGGTGTACCGGAATAAAGGGCGATGTGGCAGGTCATGATATTAAAGGTGCAGTGGAGAGCAATAAGGCGCTTATTTCAGAAATATTTATGACAGTTTTTACTGAAGAAGAACTTTCCCAAGATGATTGCAAATGTAATGCTTCTTTAATCAAGCTATAATATGAATAAAAAATGATTGTTACTAAAACGGAGGAATAAAAATGAACGACGATTATGGTTTTGATACCCTTTCAATACACGGTAAAAATGAAGAAAATAATCCTGCAAATGCTTTAAATCCGCCAATATTCATGACATCTACGTATGTGTTTGATGATGTGCAAGATGCCGAAGATATAATGAATTTTAGAAAGGAGGGGTATTTATACACAAGAGGTAATAACCCTACTTTAAGGCTGTTTGAAAAGAGGATGGCAGGCCTTGAAGATGGCAGAGACGCTGTAGCATTTGCCTCGGGAATGTCTGCTATCACATCGGTTCTCTTTTCATTTCTTTCCCCGGGCGACACCTTACTTACCCATACAGTTCTTTATGGTTCCAGCTATACCGCAACCCATAAATTGCTTACAAAATATAAAATTAACTGCAAGAGCGTAGATTTTACGGACCTTGAAGCGGTAAAAGCTGCAATAGATGCAAATACCAAAGTCCTCTATTTTGAAACGCCGGCAAATCCGAGCCTTGACATCATAGATATTCGCAAGGTTTCAGAGATAGCGAAGGCTCACAATGCAAAAGTTGTAGTCGATAACACATTTGCGACTCCGTATTTTCAAAAACCACTTTCCCTAGGCGCAGATGTGGCAGTTCACAGCGCAACTAAGTATATTTGCGGCCATGGTGATGCGCTGGGAGGGGTAGCGGTTTCCAAAGATGTAGATTATATACGGGATTTGAAATTCGAGTATATGTGTGAATTTGGGGGAGTCATGAGTCCGTTTAATGCTTGGCTCATGCTGCGAGGCTTAAAAACCCTAGGTCTTAGAATGCGCCAACACGAGGCCAATGCAATTGCTATTGCAAAGTTTCTTAAAGGCCACCCAAAAATCGAATCTGTGATATATCCCGGACTTGAAACCGCGAAGGGTCACCTTTTAGCAAAAGAGCAAATGAGCGGCTTTGGAGCTATGATAAGTTTTGAGGTAAAAGGTGGTCTTGAAGCTGCAAAAAAATTCGTGAATAATGTGAAGCTGGCTAAGCTTGCAGTAAGTCTTGGAGATTGCGAGACCCTTATTGAGCTTCCGGCAGCAATGACTCATGCCGGCTATCCAAAAGAAAAGTTAAGAGAGTTTGGACTTACCGAAAGTATGGTTCGACTTTCGGTTGGGATAGAAGACGTAAAAGATATTATTGGCGACCTTTCAAGAGCTCTTGACACCTTAAACTAAAGTTTTGCAAGGAGATTTTAAGCAATGACACTAAAATTGGGCATATTTTCATGGTTTGGTTTTGTCATGCCTATATTCGAAAGACTTGATCTCATAAAAAGCGCCGGTTTTGAGGCAACTTCACTATGGTGGGAAGACGAAGAGGGAACACCTTGTATTCCTAAAGATGCAATGCCGGAAATGGTTAGAGAGGCAGGACTGTATCTGGAAAACATTCATGCCCCTTTTACTGATTCCGCTGATTTATGGAGCGAGAGCAAGTCCGCTCGACAAAAAATTCTAAAAGAGCATACGGCATGGCTTGAAGATTGCGCAAAACATGAGATACCTATTATGGTAATGCATATTGTAGAAGGAGATAAAATCCCAACTATAAATAAATATGGAATCGAAAGTTTATCTTACCTTACAAAAAAAGCCGAGGAATATAATGTAAAAATTGCGCTGGAAAATACAAAGATGACCGGAGGAATACCTTTTATATTATCAGAAATAGAATCGCCAAATCTAGGACTTTGCTATGATACTTCTCATGCAGTGCTAAATCACGAGGAAAACCTATTAGAAGACTTTGGTGAAAAATTAATAGCCTTACATATTTCGGATAATGATGGAAAGCGGGACAGACATTGGCTTCCCGGAGGTGGCACAATTAACTGGAATAAATTTACGGAGAAATTTCCCGCTAAAACGTTTCATGGAGGCTTAACCCTTGAGGTATATCCGACAGATGAAGAAAGTAAAGCAGGAGCAGAAGCTTTTTTACTAAAGGCATTTAAAAGTATTTCGCGATTAGCTGCAATGATTGATTATAAGAGGGAGGATATTGGTGTTTCCTGAGTGGAAAAATTGGCGACATGTTGTAAAACTTGATCCGGACAAACCGGCAGATGAATGGTTGGTACAGAAAGTTGTAGAAAGCGGCACTGATGCTATTGTTGTAGGAGGGACTCAAAATATTACACGACAAAATGTCCTAAAGCTTTTCAAACTATTAAAACCATATCCACTGCCTAAGGTTTTAGAAGTTTCTACGATAAATGCTATAACGTTTGGATTTGATGGTTACTTCATACCTATTGTTTTAAATTCCAATGATCCTCGGTGGATTATAGGGGCGCATAAGGAAGCTGTCAAACTTGTAGGCGACCTTATGGAGTGGGATGAAATTCTTCCCGAAGGTTATATCATACTCAATCCTGACTGCGCTGCTGCAAAACTTACTAAAGCTCTTTGCCCTTTAGGAAAAGAAGATGCCTTAGCATACGCAAATTGCGCAGAGCACCTTTTCTCCCTTCCGCTGATTTACATAGAATACAGCGGAACCTTTGGCGATACTGAACTTATTTCTCATATCAAAAAAGGAACTAATAAAGCGAAAATATTTTATGGTGGCGGGATTGATGATGCCAAAAAAGCAGAAATCGCAAGCAAATTTGCGGATACCATTGTAGTTGGAAACATGATTTATACTGACTCGATAAAAAATTTAAAAGACACAGTGAAAGCGGCAAAATCCACGAACCTAGAATTATAAAAAATATATGAAGGATTTTGCAAATTTTTGTGGAATAATATATTCACAAGACTTCATTCCGGGAGGTTGAAAAATGTCACAAAACCTGGATTTTAATATTAATCTTTATACAGATGGCGAAATGCTTTTCAATATTTTAAAGGTGTTTATAAGGGATTACAAAAATTCTACTTGGCCCCATGAAATTGAACGTGTCGAATTTGCAAAAAAATTGTTGGCGGATGCCCTAAGGGCTTATGAAGAAGGGATTAAAGCTAAGGAAGAGCGTATCCAACAAGGATTTTACATCGACCAGGACCTTAAGATTGTAGAAGATATGAAGGCTCGTCTTGATTATTGGAAGAATAAATACTATGAATTAGTTGGAGAGCAATTGTGATTAAGTTTTTTATCTAGTTTTAACGGTTTTTAAGCCTGCCTGTTTTTTGGCAGGTTTTTTACATTTTACAGATTCCTTGATTTTAGTAGGCAAACATATGTATAATATTAATAGTGCTTATGTTAATTGTTTTAATATGGAGGAAATTAGATGGAACTTACAAAACTTAGGGGACGCACTTACTATATCCAGGCACCTACCAATGTTGGTGTTTATAGATATAAAAACGGGTTATGCGCCCTGATAGACACGGGACTTGATAATACAACAGGCAGAAAACTTTTAGAAACATTGGAAGAAAACGGACTTAAGGTAAAGTATATCTTAAATACCCATGCACATCCTGATCACTTTGGGGCGGATAATTTTATAAAAGAAAATCAGCCTGCTTCGATTATAGGAGCATCACCACTAGAAAAGGTGTTTATGGAAAACAGCAATATGGAAAATATTATATTATATGGCGCTGCGCCGATGCCGGGACTTTCCACGCGAGTCTTGAAGGCTAAAGATACAGCAGCAGACATAGAACTTACGGAGGGTTTTGTTGAACTTGGCGACAAGAAATTTGAGATAGTACCTCTTGAAGGCCATACAATCGGCCAAATAGGAATCGTTACCGAAGATGGGGTTATTTTTTGCGGAGACGCCTTTTTTAGCGAGGATAAAATGGAAAAATATCCTCTGCCCTTTGTCTTTGATGTGGGAGCGCATTTGAAGACATTGGAGTTTTTACTTGAATCTAACTATGATTGCTACGTAATTTCTCACTGCGACGGACCGGTAGAAAACCCAAAGTCTTTAATACAAAAAAATATTGACAATATAAATGAGAATCTTGGATTGATAACCGATATTCTTTCTCAGCCTCAAACTAGAGAAGACTTGACAGAACTAATAATAAAAAAGTATGATATACCAATGAATATATCTCAGTACTTTATAACAATAACCTCTGTGAGTGCTTTTTTAACCTTTCTTCTTGAAAAACAATCAATAAGTATGGATATAATAGATGGGAAGATGTATTTTTATGTTTAAATCCCCGAGGGAGATGCAGTAAAGATGAATACTAAAAGAAATGATATAAGAAATATAGCTATTATAGCTCACGTAGACCACGGCAAGACGACACTTGTTGACGGAATGCTAAAACAGAGCGGTATATTTCGTCAGAACCAAAAAGTTGAAGAGCGAATAATGGACTCAAACGAAATTGAACGTGAGCGCGGCATAACTATTTTAGCAAAGAACACTGCAGTAACATATAATGGAATAAAAATAAATATTATTGACACACCTGGCCACGCTGATTTTGGCGGAGAGGTAGAACGGGTTTTAAAGATGGTAGACGGTGTTCTTTTGCTGGTCGATGCTTTTGAAGGTCCCATGCCTCAAACGCGTTTTGTGCTGAAAAAAGCGCTGGCGCTAGATTTGCCGGCAATTGTTGTGATAAATAAGATTGATAGACCTGATGCCAGGGTAAACCAAGTATTAGATGAGATACTAGAGCTTTTTATTGATTTAGGTGCAAATGACTCACAGATAGAGTTTCCCGTAATATATGCTTCTGCAAGAGACGGGTATGCGAAACTTGATTTAAACGACACGTCAAATGATTTAAAACCTCTATTTGAAGCTATAATAAACTATGTGCCAGCTCCTGTGGGGGACCCAGATGCTCCTGTCCAGGTGCTGATTACCACCCTTGATTATGATGAATATGTAGGCAGAATCGCCATTGGCAGAGTATTTCGCGGCACTATTATAGTTGGACAAGAATATGCGGTATGCAAAAAAGATGGGTCGATTGAAAAAGTTAAGATAAGCAATCTTTTTGAATTTAACGGCTTAAAAAGAGAACCTGCTGAATCTGCTACAGTCGGAGATATTATAGCTGTTACCGGCATCGAAGATATCGAAATAGGGGAAACTATTGCAGATGCGGAAAAACCTGAACCGGTGCCTTATGTAAATATAGATGAGCCGACTCTTTCTATGATATTTAGTGTTAATAATAGTCCTTTTGCAGGCAAGGAAGGGGAATACATTACTTCTCGGCACCTGAGAGACAGACTTTTTAAAGAAGCCAGAAGCAATGTAAGCCTTAGAGTCGAAGAAACAGACAGTCCCGATAAATTCAAGGTTTCCGGCAGAGGAGAACTGCATCTTTCTGTGCTGATAGAGACCATGAGGCGAGAGGGTTTTGAATTTCAGGTATCAAAGCCCACCGTAATCATGAAAGAAGTAAACGGCAAGATTATGGAACCTATTGAATCTGTTGTTATAGATGTTCCTGAAGCCTATGTAGGAATTGTTATGGAAAAAATGGGTATGCGGCGCGGCCAGCTCCTTAGCATGGAAAATCTCAGCGGCAACTCCGTAAGGCTTGAATTCGAAATTCCCACAAGAGGTCTTTTAGGCTATCGGTCTGAATTCATAACTGATACTAAGGGTGAAGGTATTATCAACTCGGTTTTTGCAGGCTTTGCCCCCTACAAAGGCGATATACCTACAAGAAACAGAGGATCCCTTATAGCCTTTGAAACCGGAGAAAGCAACACCTACGGTCTTTACAACGCCCAGGAGCGAGGAACGCTTTTTATCGGTCCCCAGACAAAAGTCTATGAGGGGATGATAGTTGGCGAAAACTCAAGACCAGATGACCTGGATATCAATGTTTGCAAGAAAAAGCATATTACAAATTTGCGCTCTTCAACTGCTGAAGAGACTTTAAGACTGACTCCTCCAAAAGAAATGACCCTCGAAAAGTGCCTCGAATTTATCGCAGATGACGAGCTTCTAGAAGTGACGCCGAAAAGCCTCAGGATGAGAAAGGCAGTGCTCTCCCGCCAAGATCGGCAGAAAATGAAAGGAAGAACAAGTAAAGTAAATTAACTAAACCCGTGACAATAAGCAGAAAAAGCAGTATAATTTAATTGTAGTAAATTTCACATGGAGGTGTCGACAATGGCGGTAAATACAGTAAAAGCAAAAGCTGATTGGAAAAGTGGCACTTTAGTGGAATGTGCGGCCAGAAACTTTAAGGTTACAGTTGATGAGCCTATAAGCGATGGCGGCACAGACACAGCTATGAATCCTGTTGAATTATTGTTATGTGCCCTAGGCGGCTGCATGAGTATTGTAGCAAGTTCCTTTGCTCCAAAATTTAATGTAGATCTTAAGGGTTTTTCAGTGGAGCTGGAAGGCGACATAGACCCTGACGGTTTTACAGGCAAAAATCCTAATGTAAGAAAGGGTTTTTCGGAAATCCGCTATAAAATGCATATAGTATCCGACTCTCCAAAAGAGAATATAGATAGATTGTATAAATTTATCGAGACACACTGTCCTGTAAAAGATACCTTGGCAGGAGTGCCGGTAGTTGGGACATATGAGGTTAAAGCTTAGTTAAATTTCTTCATAATGCCGCCGGAATCAGTTTCCGGCGGCATTATAGTATATTACCGAAACAAGAGGTGCTGTAATAGTGAACGAAAATCTCATATTAGTATCTAATAAATCACAGCCGAATGAACTTTTAATGTTACTTCTTGAAAATAGAGGAAGATATATTTCGGGCGAAAAAATCAGCAAAGACTTTGGTATAAGCCGCACAGCAGTATGGAAGCAAATAAATACATTAAGAGAGTGGGGTTATAAAATAAAATCCTCATCGCGCTTAGGCTATTGTATCGAAGAGCCGCCGGACCTCTTGCTTCCTGAAGAGATATGGTCGTCCTGCGATTTATCTATTTTGGGGAGCGAAATTTATTATTATTCACTTATCGACTCAACTAATAATGCGGCAAAAAAAATAGCTCAAGAAGGGGCGCCTGAGGGAACATTAGTGATAGCGGAAAGACAAAACAGAGGCAGGGGACGTATAGAAAGACAGTGGCAGTCGCCGCTGGGCGGAATTTGGCTTTCTGTGATTCTAAGACCTTATTTATTACCCCAAGACGCTCCAAAGCTTACCATTATGACGGCAGTTGCGGTAGCTGAAGCTATTAGGTCTGAAATAGAAATTGAAGCAGACATAAAATGGCCTAATGACATTTTAATTCACGGCAAAAAAGTATGCGGCATCCTCACTGAAATGAGCGCTGAATTAGATGCCGTAAATTATGTGGTAATCGGTGTTGGGATTAATGCAAATAACGACAGTTTTTCCGAAGAGCTAAAGGATATCGCTGTCTCCTTGAAGGAAGTAAAAGGACAGGAGATAAATAGATTAAAGTTGTTGTGTGCAGTTCTCAGAAAACTTGAGGATTATTACGAAAAAGCTGAGACAGAAGGGTTTTACGAGATACTTGAAAGATGGAAATCATTATGTGTAAATCTGGGCAAAAAAGTAAACATAAAAAGCATAAACGGCAGCTTTGAAGGAACTGCCGTAGATATTGATGAGTTCGGAGCTTTATTAGTTAAAAAACAGGATGGGGATATCGCAAGGGTATTAAGCGGAGATGTATCTTTGAGACAAAACGAAGATTAAGATCTAGCAGCTGCATATGTTTTTGCAAGTTCAAGGAGAGTGTCCCTGTTATTCAAAGATGGATCTTCCAAAACTTTATCCAGCAAAAAATTTAGGATTTCACCTATTTGCGGACCTGCTGGCATTTTTAGTTCTGTCATGAT
Organism: Tepidanaerobacter sp. EBM-49; assembly: GCF_001896645.1. NCBI lineage: Bacteria > Bacillati > Bacillota > Clostridia > Thermosediminibacterales > Tepidanaerobacteraceae > Tepidanaerobacter > Tepidanaerobacter sp. EBM-49. The sequence continues at coordinate 57,953 of NZ_MPPE01000036.1, read as the reverse complement.
GTCTTTACCGGTAACTGCAAGATCTTTTATTTGATAGTCGCTGTTCTCTTCTTTAATAACTTCAAGATCCATAATCAGCTTTTTAAGTCCGGGAGAATAAATCGTATCGAACCCGCTGGCTATCTTGTCTGCTACACGCAGATCTATCAAGTCGTATATATTTTCCCAGCCCACTTTTGACACAAGCCTTCTTGCATCTGCCAAAGAAGAATCTTTAGTATAGTAAAACATGTGGTTTTCAATCAAGAGAACCACTTTTTTTATTGTTTTGTTGTCAAACCGAAGCCTTTGAAGGATTTTCTTTGCAACAGCTGCTGATTTGATTTGGTGTTTGGGGAATTTTATGCCATCCTCCCCGTTTACCGCTGTTGCGGGCTTTGCAATATCATGGAGAAGAGCAGCGAGCCTCAACGACAATGTGTTTCTTATTATTTTACACGCTATAAGGTTATGCTCTAAGACATCGACAGGCTTGTTTGAATGCATAACTCCCATGCCCGCCATAAGTTCTGGTATTATATAGTTCATGAGATCAGTTATCACGAGAGTTATTAGACCTTCGAAATTATAATCCGCCGTCAAGATTTTTGAAAACTCATCTCGTATTCGCTCCCAAGAAACAGTAGCCAGTTCGCAAGATTGTGCTTTTAAAGCATAAAGCGTAGAAGCTTCGATTGAAAAGCCAAGCTGTGCCTGAAATCTTGCTGCGCGCATGGCTCTCAAGGGATCTTCCCAGATTCTCCTAGTTGAACCGGTGCACCTGATAACCCTCTTTTCAATATCGTCGATTCCGCCAAATGGATCTATAAGTTTATCTTCTATTGGGTCATAGGCAATAGAATTAATGGTAAAGTCCCGACGAGAAAGGTCGGTATATATAGTGCCACCAAAAGTATAGTTAGGCTTGCGCCCTGGCGCGTCGTTTCTATATGGGGTTATTTCTACCTTTATGCCATCTTCTACTATAAGCATAGTGCCAAAATCTCCATAAGGTTTTGCATTTGGGAAAACTGACTTAATTTCATCTGGGAATGCATTAGTCGTTATATCAAAGTCGGAAATTTCTCTATTTATTATTATATCCCTTATTGTTCCCCCCACAACATAAGCCTCAAATCCTGCAGACTTAAGCTTAAGGCATATCTCTTTGATTTTAAACGGCAAATTAAACTGAATCATAACAAAACCCCAAATCGAGTATTTTTATTTATATTATACACTAATATGTATGCTTAACAAAGCAAAAAAAGGAATAGAGAAGCAAGTATAGCGCAGAAGGAACAGGAACAGAAGGAACATGAACAGGAACAGGGGTGAACACAGGAGGCACATAACACACAGGGACGGTTCTTTTGTGTTGTCAGACAACACAAAAGAACCGTCCCTGTGTGTTATGCAAAAATAGTGTTGACATAAATAAATTTTGTATATATACTGTATATATACTATATACACAGATAAGGAGGAACTATGTTTATACCTATCTCTAATAATGATCCAAGACCCCTTTATGAGCAAATTTTTGAAGGTATAAAAAATAAAATCTTAACCGGTGAACTTGCGCCTGGAGATGCCCTGCCATCAATAAGACAGTTGGCTCAAGACTTAAAGACAAGCGTCATAACTACAAAGCGAGCCTATTTTGAACTCGAACAGCAAAAACTTATTGTTACACGGCCGGGCAAAGGAAGTTTCGTGGCTGATTATGATGCAGATAAAATTGCGTCTATGCAAAGGGCTGAAATCGAGCAGCAAATGCGGAAGACAATTACCGAAGCTAAGAAAAACGGAGTTTTGAAAAAAGAGCTGGAAGAGATGTTTCGTAAAATTCTAGAGGAGGAGTATTGATGGGGAATATACTAGAAGTAATAAATCTGAACAAACGTTTTAATAGTTTTGCGTTGTCTGATATAAACATTACGCTGCCAAAAGGCTACATAATGGGATTTATCGGGGCAAACGGCGCAGGAAAAACCACAACGATAAAATTAATAATGAATATGATAAGACGCGATTCGGGCAAAATAAATATTTTTGGAAAAGACAACATAAAATACGAAATCCCAATAAAAAACAAAATAGGGTACGTGCACGAGCAGCCAATTTTTTACGATGATTTGACGGTGGGATGGACGGGAAATTTTGCAGGAAAATTTTATTCAGATTGGGATGATGAGAGATTTAATGAGCTTCTTGAAAAGTTTTGTATAAAGAAATCACAAATAGTAAAGCAGCTTTCAAAAGGGACAAAAATGAAAACAGCGTTAGCCCTAGCACTTTCTCATAAACCAGAGCTGCTTATATTAGATGAACCAACCTCGGGCTTAGATCCTGTGATAAGAGATGAACTACTAGATATCCTAATGGAATTTATTCAAAACGAAGAGCACGGCGTGTTTTTTTCATCACATATTACCTCGGACATAGAAAAAATTGCAGACTATATAACATTAATTAATGAAGGAAGAATAATTTTTTCAGAGGAAAAGGACAAAATATTAAATTCATGGAAGCTGGTTAAAGGTGATGTTAGGAAGATAGAAGAATATAAAGATGATTTAATGGGCATAAAGATATCAAGAACCGGCTTTAGTGGCATAGTAGAAGACATTGAATCTTTTAAATCACGTCATGATGTTTCTTCGCTTGTAATAGATAAAACAACCCTTGATGATATTCTTATTCATCTTACAAAAAAGGAGAATTGACATATGATACACCTTGTTATGAAAGACTTTTATGTTAATAGAAAATATTTGTTATTAATTTCAATGCTTGTTTGTTTTATCTTAATTCTTAGCGGACCATCGTCTTCTGTCGCTATTTTTGCAGGAGGCTTTGCGTCATACAGCATGCTTATAAGGAGCTGCTTTTACGATGATAAAGATAAGGGTGACATATTTTTAAGAACACTGCCGATAAAAGCATCTGTAATCGTTTTAAGCAAATATATATTTCTATTGTCGATGCTTATTATTGTTGCTGTAGTTTCTTTACTGTTTAGTTTATTAATTAAAGAAGATTTTCGCGCTTATTACATGAGCTTTATGTTTTTTGTTCCAATTATATGCTTTATCAATGCCATCTACCTTCCTGTATTTTTTAAATATGGTTATGAAAAGGCGACAACATACCAGACATTATTATTTCTTGTAATGATATTTCTGCCATTTGGGTTCGAGAAGATAGGAAGTTTGATGCAAATGCAGGATTTTAATTTCTTGTCTTCTATTATATCTCTTATCACCTCAAGCAGCATTTATACAACATTTCTTGTAGTTTGTGCATTATCCCTTGCTTTGCTTGCTATATCTTACAAATTTTCTTTGAAGCTATATCTTGCCCGGTGACTTTTATCTCTCACACAATTGCTTATTCATTTGCGAAAAAGGTGCGGCAATTGTCGAAAGGCAAGGACGGTTCGAGAGGTGCGAAAGGTAGGAAGGTGAAGGGGAAGGTTCGAGAAGGAACACACAGACCAGCTAACTAAAGTCAAGTCATTTTTGTAACACACGGGGACGGTTCTTTTGTGTTGTCAGACAACACAAAAGAACCGTCCCCGTGTGTTATTCCCTGTGTGTTATTCTTGCGACAAAGATGTCGCGCTTAATTTAGTTATCCTAAAATTTTCTTCAAGTCTTCATCAGGGGTGCTGATGGGAGTAATATTAAATTTTTCTACTAGAACATTTAACACATCTTGAGACAGGAATGCCGGCAATGTAGGTCCAAGATATATATTCTTGATATTAAGCGCTAAAAGCGTAAGGAGAATACATACCGCTTTTTGTTCATACCATGATAGAACAAGAGTCAGGGGAAGATCGTTTACGCCGCAGTTAAATGCTTTTGCAAGTTCTGTTGCTACCACAATAGCGGAATATGCATCATTGCACTGACCCATGTCCATAATCCTCGGAAGACCGCCTATTTTCCCTAAATCAAGGTCATTGAAGCGGTATTTACCACAAGCAAGGGTGAGAACCACCGAATCCTTGGGCGTCTTTTTAACAAACTCGGTATAATAATTTCGCCCTGGCCTTGCTCCATCGCATCCGCCCACCAAGAATATATGCTTTATATCTCCGGCCTTTACGGCTTCTATCACTTTGTCCGCAACACCTAAAACAGCATTTCTTGCAAATCCGGTCATGACTTCAGTTCCGCCATTAATTCCGGTAAATATTTTATCCTCAGGATATCCGCCAAGCTCCAAAGCCTTGTTTATTACAGGCGAAAAATCCTTTATACCATTCTTACCTTCGCTAATGTGCTGTGTTTGGGGATAGCCCACCACGCCTGTAGTAAAAACTCTATCTGCATAACTTGCCTTCGGCGGCATTAGGCAATTTGTTGTAAATAAAATCGGAGCCGGAACCCCGTCGAATTCCCTTTGCTGATTTTGCCAAGCAGTCCCAAAATTGCCCTTGAGATGAGGGTATTTTTTAAGCTCAGGATAACCGTGAGCCGGCAGCATTTCGCCATGGGTGTATATATTAATTCCTTTTCCTTCCGTCTGCTCCAGCAGCTGTTTTAAGTCCAGAAGGTCATGGCCTGTAATGATTATAAACGGTCCTTTTTCTACCTTCATAGGAACTGTTGTAGGAACGGGGTGGCCGAAAGCAGAGGTATTTGCTTCATCTAAAAGCGCCATACACTGCAAGTTTACGTTGCCAAACTCCATCAAAAGATTTAACGCTTCATCCGTGGAATGATCTTCCCCGATCGCCTTCATTCCTTTATAAAACCAATTTATAATATCCTTGTCTTCTTTTCCGAGAATATGAGCATGCCATGCATAGGCTGCCATGCCTCGCATTCCAAAGAGCAGCGTTGACCGCGGTGAACGCGCATTTACATCGTCATCCCATAATTTATCTTGAGGAAAATCTTCAGCTCCGCCAAGTTTTTCCTTTTCTGTTTTTACAAGCTCTATTAACTCCTGGATTCTATTTGGATCAAAGTTGACATTTGTAACGGTTGCAAATAATCCTTCCATCATTAATTTGTCAGCTTCCGGCCCGGGGCTTTTACCATCTGCAGCTCTTGCAAGCTCGATAAGCGCGCAAGTAAGTTCATCTTGCTTTTGCGCAACGCTTGCATCTTTACCGCAAACCCCGACTTTGGTGCAGCCTTTGCCGCCTGCGGTTTGTTCACATTGAAAACAAAACATTGTCCAACACCTCTTTCTTTGTGTTTTTTCTATTCTTAGAATACAATACCTGAAACAAAATTTCGGTAGCTATAGCTACAAAAAGAATTTCCTGAAAATCGATTACAGAGTAATTTAACTCCTAACAATAATAAAATAATCAAAAAAGTCTATTGATTTTTTTAAAAGATAGTTATATAATCTAAACATGACATCATATGAGGTCATATAAAATTTCGTCAGGGAGGAATTATAAATATGAACCAGGAACATGTAACACAATTAAACGATGCTATTCGTGCAGTTAAATCAACAGATTTGAAGAACTTTTATTTTGTAGCATGCGGCGGGTCTATGGCAAATTTATATCCGGCACATTACATATTTGATAGAGAAATAGAGACTCCGTCTGCAATTTATTCATCAAACGAATTTGTTCACAGGGAACCGAAAGCACTAGGTAAAGGCAGTGTTGTAATTTTGTGTTCGCACTCAGGCAATACTCCTGAAACTGCAAAAGCCGCGGAATTCGCAAGGAAAAAAGGAGCTGTAACAATAGCTTTTTCAAATGTGGTTGATTCACCGCTTTGGAAAGCTGCAGAATTTCCGATTCACTATGATTATGGTGTCGAAGCCACGGCAAAAGAAGGAAATAGCGGGATGCTCTACAGATTAATTTTTGGTATTTTAAATGAAATTGCAGCAAATGAAAAATACGAAAAGGCCATCGGCTCGATAGATAATTTGCAAAAATTATCTGATGTCAATAAGGAAATGACCTTTGATGCGGCAGATGAGTTCGGCAAGAAATATAAGAGAGAAAAACTTATATATACTATGGCTAGCGGTCCTAATTACGGTGTTGCATATTCATTTACAAGCTGCTTGCTAATGGAAATGCTATGGATTAATTCTAACGCCATTCATGCAGGAGAATATTTCCATGGTCCTTTTGAAGTTACAGATTTTGATGTGCCTTTTCTTCTTATTAAAGGGTTGGGAGAGACAAGACCTCTGGACGAAAGAGCTCACGACTTTGTTAAAAAGTTCAGTGAAAAACTGACTGTAGTAGATGCAAAAGACTTTAATATGGACGGAATAGATGAAGATTTAAAGAGTTATTTTACTCCGCTTATTGCCGGCGTAGTTTTGAGACAGTATGCAGACAGGCTTGCAGAGCACACAGGTCATCCGCTTTCTGTTCGCCGCTATATGTGGAAAATGGAATATTAATAAAATTTTAAAGGGGGTTACGCATCAATGAAACGTTTAATTATTTTAGCACTTTGTTTGGTTATGGTTGCGACTGTTGCAGCTTGCGGCACAAGTTCAAACCAGCAAGCATCAAAACCGGCCGAAAGCGATGGCCCAAAAGTAGAAATCAAGTTTTTTCACCGCTGGCCAAATGAGCCAAGAAATACGTTCTTTAAAGAAGCAGTAGCAGAGTTTGAAGCACAGCACCCAAATGTAAAAATTAACATGGACTGTGTTTTAAATGATTCCTACAAAGAAAAAATTCGTGTTTTAGTTTCTAACGAAGATTTACCTGATATATTTTCTTCCTGGTCAGATTCATTTGCTGAAAATATTGTATCATCAGGCAAGGTTAAACCATTAGACGAGCTTTTTGCACAAGACAAGGAATGGTCAAGCAATATTTTGGAATCTCAGCTTGGAGCATTTACTTTTGACGGCAAACTTTACGGAGTTCCCCTTACAATTGATGGCAAAGCTTTTGCTTACAATACGAAAATATTCAAGGATAATAATATAGAACCGCCAAAAACCTTTGAAGAATTTGTACAGATTCTTGATAAACTAAAAAAAGCAGGCTATGAAACCCCGATAATCGAAGGGCTGTCAGATGCCTGGGCGATATCGCATTATATCGGTACGATAAATCAAAGATTAATAGATCCTCAAATTTTAGAAAAGGACTACAATCCAAAGACCGGGGAATTTATCGATCCATCATATGTTACGGCATTAAAAGCCTTTAAAACTCTTACAGACTACATGGGAGAGGTTGCAACTGCAATAGATCATGAAACTGCAAGAAATATGTTTGCAAACGGGGAAGTGCCAATAATATATATGCAGTTTGCAGAGATAAAATACGTGGAAGATGCAGGAATGAAAGATTTTGCCTTCTTTGATTTTCCGCCCTTTGAAAATGGAAAAGGCGATCCTCGCGCATTAACCGGCGCACCGGAAGGGTTTATGTTAAGTAAAAATGCGCCAAAAGAGGCTGAAGAGTTTCTAAAATTCCTCACCTCTAAAGAAATGGCATTCAAATTTACAAAGGACTGCGGACAGCTCAATGCCATTAAAGGAGCTGTGACATCGGAAAATGCATCAGATAAGTCTTTAGCAGCATACGATGTAATACTCAATGCTACAAGAACTGTTCCCTGGTTTGACAATGCAGTAAATATCAATATAGCAGATGCATTTATGAGAGGATGCCAATCAATGGTTATAGGCGAGATGACACCCGAGGATGTAATTAAGTCAGTGCAACAAGAAGCTGCAAAATTGAGAAATAGTGCTAAATAAGAGCTTTTCGGGACGGGAAGACATATGCCTTCCCTCTCCCCATTTTTACAAAAGGAGCGAGTGATATATATGAAACAACTTAAAAAGCAGATAACGCCATATCTCTTTATGCTGCCCTGCTTTATTCTGCTTTTTGTATTCATTTTCTTGCCGCTAATTCAAAACTTTATTTACAGTTTATATGATTTTGCAGCTTTTTCTCCAACAAAAACATTTGTCGGCTTAGCTAATTTTAAAGCTTTATTAAAAGATAAGGTTGTTGTTACAGGATTAACAAATAATGTTCGATATGCTATAATTTCTGTCATATGTCAGGTATTTGGCGGTTTGATTCTGGCTGCGATATTAGAGGATAAGCTTTTCAGAAGAATTGCCCCATTTTTTAGAGTGGTATATTTTATGCCGGTAGTTATCTCGATTTCCGTAATCTGCCTTTTGTTTAGCTTCATCTACCATCCTCAAATTGGATTATTAAACAATTTCTTAAAATTAATAGGTTTAGGCCATTTAGCAAAGCCTTGGCTGGGATTGTCTAAAACAGCACCTTATGCAGTTATAGCAGTATCTCAATGGCAGAGCATAGGCTACATAATGATGCTGTTTATTGTAGCAATTCAAAAAATACCTCAAGAGCTATACGAGGCTGCAGAAATTGACGGAGCAAGCAAAATAAGACGTTTTTTTAGTATAACCGTACCTCAGGTTAAAGAAACTATTTTTGTGACAACCCTAATAACAATAACGGGCTCAATGCTGGTTTTCAACGAACCTTATATATTGACCAAGGGCGGGGGTCCGGGCACAAGCTCTATAACTTTAGCCGTGCATATGTATTTATCCGGCTTTTTTAAAGACAAAATGGGTTATGCCTCAACTATTGCCATAGTAATATTTATAATTACAGCGTTACTTGCTGTAATACAGTTTAAGCTATTTGGCGGCGGGGAGGAGGATTAACAAATGGCGAATAAAAAAATGAAAAGCTCACATAGACAAAAATTAGGATTAAGCGGCAGCTTCATTATGGTTTTACTAATACTTTGGGCAGTTATTATTCTTTACCCTCTTTTTTGGATGATTATGTCATCTTTTAAAAGTTATGATGAAATATATAGTAATGTATGGAGCCTGCCGGGCCAGTGGCTTATCTCTAATTATGCAACTGCATGGGAAAAGGGAATATCAAGCTACTTTGTCAACAGTGTAATCGTCACAGCGGCAACAATAGCAGGAGTTGTCATAATCGCGTCGCTATGCGCTTACGGACTTAGCAGGTATAAATCTCGCGGAATCGATATAGCATTAATGCTTTGTACGGCAGGTATGATGGTGAATCCTCAGGTATGCCTTATTCCTCTTTATGTTTTATTGCAAAAGCTCGGAATACATAATACGAGATTAGGCCTCATTCTCCCGTATATTACTTTTAGACTGCCGCTTTCTGTCCTGCTTATCCGATCTTATTTTTTAAGCATTCCGAAGGAAATAGAAGAATCTGCCATAATAGACGGGTGCTCAGAGCTTGGCATTTATTCAAGAATATATATGCCTATGTCAAAGCCGATAATATTCACTACTATTATGCTTACTGCATACTATGCATGGAATGAATTCTTGTTTGCTATAATTTTTATAGACTCGGATAAATTAAAAACAATTCCATCTGGTTTAATGAATTTCAGGGATGCACTTCAAACCAATTGGGGTGTCCTGCTTGCAGGAATGGTAATTTCTGCCATACCAATGATTATTTTGCTAATCGCTCTTCAAAAGCATCTTGTAAGAGGAATGTCTGAAGGGGCACTGAAAGGATGATGAAAAATGAAGATGATTGCGGTAGGAGATAATGTAGCAGATTGTTACATAGACCAGGGACTTTATTATCCCGGCGGAAACTGTGTGAATGTGGCAGTAAACTGTAAACGCAACGGATTCCGGGAAAGTGCTTATATAGGAATTTTTGGAAATGACGACAAGGCACAACATATAAAGTGGGCGCTTGCTCAGGAAGGAGTAAGTTATGAGAGATCCAGAACAATGATAGGAATTAGCGGTCAGCCCAGAGTAAATCTTACACCGGAGAAAGATAGGGTATTTATAGGCGGGCCAAAGGATACTGTGCAGCATGTTGTAAGATTAAAAATAACGCCTAACGACTTGGAATATATATCAAAATTCGATATATGCCATACAAGCTGTTATTCAAGCTTGGAACCGGAACTTGAAGCTATTAAGAAATGCTGTGATATTTCCTTTGATTTTTCTGATATGAAAGATAATAAATATTTAGAGGCAGTGTGCCCTCATGTAAAATATGCCTTTTTGTCAGGCTCAGACATGAGCTTGAGCAAAGTGAAAGAACTTATAAATAAGTGCCATATGCTTGGCACGGAAATTGTGGGAATAACCAGGGGGTCTAAAGGGGCTATTTTTTCAAAGGAAGGTAAACTGTTCGAACAGGACATAGTGCCTGTGAAAGTGGTTGATACAATGGGAGCCGGAGACAGCTTTATAGCAGGATTTTTAACCTACTATATTCAAAGCGGTGATATGGCTGCCGCGCTAAAATATGCAGCAAAATGCGCAGCAAAGACATGCACTTTTTACGGGGGATTTGGGTATCCTCATCAGCTGGAAAGTGAATAGACCTTATCACTGAGTAATCGCTTTTTTCTCTGCGCCTTGCTCGTAAGGTATGTCTGCATTTATAACATACTTTACTCGACTTGCAAGCATATAGTTTAAAGAATAGTGAACCGGTATCTCGTGAGGATCATATATTACTTTTTTTATAAAAAACAGAGGCTCGCTAGGCGTGCAATCCAGCAGCTTGCTGTAATCGCTTTGGGCGGTAACAACGCTAAATTCCTTATATGCTTTAGCCATGACAATTCCGTAATCTTTTTGAATTAGATTGAAAGTGGAGGTATTGTCGTGGATTTTTTCATATATACCGGGATAAATATTAAGAGGAAAATAAGCAATATCGATACCTAGCGGCTCTCCTTCATCTATTATAAGACGCGTAAGTTCTAATACCTTAGAGTTTCCCCTAGTTTTCATTTTAAATATATTACACAGGTGGTCATCTGCGTTAATTAATTTTTTTTCTAAAACCTTTGATAAGAAAGAACGATTTTTGCTTACTAAATTTTCCGCATAACCTCCCAGATCTAATATCTTTATGCTCAGCTTTTCCTTGCTTACAAAAGTTCCCTTGCCGTGTTTTACTTCAATAAGCCCTTCTTTGACAAGCTCCTTTATTGCCCTTCTTACGGTTATTCGGCTTACGCCGTATTGCTCGCACAGCTGCTTTTCGTTTGGGAGTCTGTCTCCTTCTTTGTAAATTCCATTTAAAATGTCATTTTTTATCGCTAACTTTAGCTGTTCATACAAATTAACTTTGCTTGAATTATCCAGCATACCTTAAATAGCCTCCTTTTCCTAATATATTTTACAATAATCAAACAAATAAATCCACCTTAATATTCGCTAAGGTGGATTTAAGATTCTAATACTCAGGGAATAGACCTTCCGTGCTTAGATATCGCTCTCCGGTATCAGGAAGTATAGTTACTACTAGTTTACTCGGCTCTAAATCCGCTGCAATTTTTTGCGCTGCCCACACCGCGGCTCCTGATGAAATGCCGGCAAGGATTCCTTCTATAGTGGAAAGCTTTCGTGTCATTTCGTAGGCATCTTCATCTGTGACAGTGATAATTTCATCAATTAAATCAACATCCAAAACTTTTGGAATAAACCCTGCACCAATGCCCTGAATCTTATGAGGACCCGCCGCACCTCCGGATAAAACAGCAGAAGATGCCGGCTCCACTGCAATTGCTTTTATATTAGGCAATTCGGCCTTTAATTTTCTTGCAACTCCGGTAAATGTACCGCCTGTCCCGACTGTTGCAACAAATGCATCTAGTTTGCCCTTTGTCTGATTCAAAATTTCCTTTGCTGTAGTTACTTCATGAGCGAAAGAATTGACAGGGTTGTCAAACTGCATCGGCATAAAGTATCCATTGGTTTTTGCAAGTTCTTCAGCCTTTCTTATTGCACCATCCATGCCTTCTTCAGGAGGCGTAAGTATGAACTCGGCGCCATACGCCTTTAAAAGCTTTCTTCGTTCAATGCTCATAGATGCAGGCATAACTAAAATAAGCCGGTATCCTTTTACTGCACACACCACGGCAAGGCCTATTCCGGTATTGCCGCTGGTAGGCTCTATGACCGTGGAACCGGTTTTAAGAAGTCCTTTATCTTCAGCATCATTTATCATAGAAAGGGCAATACGATCTTTTATGCTGCCTCCCGGATTAAAAGACTCAATCTTAGCTGCTATGCTTGCTCCTTTTTCAGGGGAAAGCTTGCTTAATTTTACCATAGGAGTCATTCCGATAGTTTCCAAGATGGAATCATAGATTATATTGTCAATGCCCATTTTACAAAACTCCTTTGACTTCTTGATTTATTTAAATTATAACGCTCAGAGAGGTTTTGTCAATTAACTGTTGAGTTTTGTTTAACATATTAAAGCGTTAATACGTTAATACAGAAAATTAGGAAGAAACAAAAAAATCCGGTAAATTATAGTTTTTTGCGAAGGAATTAAAGTTAAGATGTTGAATATAGTATATAACATAACAAATTAAAAAATCTTGCAAAAAGCATAATAACTACTTTATCGCAAAATCGGCTTATAGCGAAATGGCTAGTGGTAATAGTAATTATCCATATGCTGCATATTTAACAAAAACTTGAGGTGATGGTGTTGATAATAGACGGAGAAAGTTTGAGGCTGGAAGATATTATAAAAGTTGCAGTTGAAAAAGAATCAATTGAGCTATCTTCGATATCAAAAGAAAAAGTTGAAGTATCAAGAGAATATGTAAACAAAATCATTGAAAATAATGAGGTGGTATATGGCGTAACTACCGGTTTTGGAAAGTTTTGCAATGTAAATATTTCATCTCAAGATACCCGCGATCTGCAGGTTAACTTAATTCGAAGCCACTCAGCCGGAGTTGGCGAGTATCTTTCCGAAGATGCGGTAAGAGCTATGATGCTGCTTAGGGCAAATGCGCTTGCCAAAGGATATTCGGGAATAAGATATTCTACACTTCAAACCCTTATCGATATGTTAAATAAAGGAGTAATTCCCAGGGTTCCATCGCAAGGCTCTCTAGGAGCCAGCGGAGACTTGGTTCCCTTAGCCCATATGGTTCTCGTTATGATAGGTGAGGGTGAGGCTTTATACAAAGGAAGAGTTATGCCGGGTAAAGAAGCTATGCAGCTGGCAGGAATAATGCCTGTAACGCTTGAAGCAAAGGAAGGACTTGCCCTTATAAACGGTACACAAGCCATGACGGCTATAGGAAGCCTAGCTCTTGCTGAAGCAATAAATTTGTCAAGAATTGCTGATATATCTGCGGCACTGACTTTTGAAGCTTTAAATGGTGTGATAGATGCCTTTGACGAAAATGTTAATTTAGTAAGACCTCACAAAGGGCAGATAGAATGCGCAAGAAACATGAGAAAACTTTTAGAAGGAAGCCAATTTGTAACACATCAAGGTAATCCAAAAGTGCAAGACGCATATACACTAAGATGTATTCCGCAGGTGCATGGTGCCGTAAGAGACGCATTAGAACATATTAAAGAGATAGTTGAAATTGAAATGAATTCGGCAACAGATAATCCCTTAATTTTCCCTGAAAGCGATGTGGTTATTTCCGGCGGCAATTTCCATGGGGAGCCCATAGCTATAAACATGGATTATATGGGGATAGCGGTTTCGGAGCTTGCAAGCATTGCGGAACGTCGGATTGAGCGCCTTGTAAATCCTAGCCTAAACGAGGGACTGCCTGCATTCTTGGTAGACAATGGCGGCTTAAATTCAGGCCTTATGATAGCTCAATATACTGCAGCATCACTGGTATCGGAAAATAAAACCCTTGCAACTCCGGCAAGCGTAGATTCTATCCCATCTTCAGCAAACCAGGAAGACCATGTAAGCATGGGTACCATTGCAGCAAGAAAAGCAAGAAGAATAGTTGAAAACACGAGAAACGTTTTAGCTATTGAGCTCCTGTGCGCAGCACAAGCAATAGATTTGCGGCTAAAAGAAAATAAAGGAAAGGAGATGGGAAAGGGGACAAAAGAGGCATATAGGTTAATAAGGGAAAAAGTGAAATACATCGATAAAGATAGAGGACTGAGTGAAGACATAAAGAATCTTGCTGATGATATATGCAACAACGAGCTGACAATTTGGTAGATTTTACGTAAGTATTCAGTTGTATTTATTGTTTTTGGATTGAAGTGATCAATGGAGGTGATGAAAATGTTAGTTTCGACTGACAAAATCTTAAAGAAGGCAAAAAATAGAAAACTCTGCAGTTTTATCCCCGAATGTTTTTAGCTTAGAAATGGTGAATGCGGCCATTGAGGCTGCGAATGAAGAAAAGTCCCCCATAATTTTAGCCTATGATGAAAATCTGCAAAAATATGTAGATATTTATGAGTTTACAGAAGTAGCAAAGATTGCCGCACAAAAATCCAATATACCAGTTTCTCTTCATCTAGACCATGGAAAAACTTTTAAAGGTTGTATGAGAGCGATACATGCCAATTTTAGTTCTATAATGGTTGATAGGTTTTCTCCCAGTTATGAAGACAATGTAAAAGAGATAAAGGAGTTAGTAAAAATTGCACATAGCTTAGATGTTTCAGTGGAAGCAGAATTAGGAGGAATTGATCCCGATGGCAAGTATAATGATAAAGCCCTTGTCGATCCTAACCTTGCAATAAAATTTATTAATGAAACAAATATTGATGCTTTGGCAGTGGTTATAGTACATGGTCTGTACGAAGAAAGCAAAGTGGAAATAGATTTTAAAAGATTGAAAGTTATAAAAGAAAAAGTTGATATCCCTTTAGTGCTCCATGGAGGTTCTGCTGCCGGTGACGAACAACTACAGGAGGCTTGTTCTCTAGGGATAAATAAAGTTAACATAGGATATGAACTAGATATCGCAGCTGTTGAAAGCTTAACAAGTAGTCCCGAAAATCTAATTGATGATTATGAATTTCCGCAACGAATATTTGCCACCTGCAAAAGATATAAAGAGAATATTAAACACTACATTCGATTGGTAAATAATCAATAGGTTTTAGAATCGCATGCACAATGGTTAAATATTAAAAATATTATAAATAGGGGAAGATTATGGAAACTTATAACGCGATTATTGAAATGCTAGCCGGAATTGTGTGGCATGATTCCTTAATTGCTTTATTGGTATGTGTAGGGATTTATTTCACGATTAGAATTGGATTTTGGCAATTTACCTCGTTGCCTCTCATGGTAAGACTTATGACAAAATCAAAAGCCTCAGAACGAGGAATATCCTCTTTTCAAGCTTTTTTAACTACAGTAGCAGGTCGTGTTGGTATCGGAAATATCGCAGGAACTGCTGTTGCAATTTACATGGGTGGACCGGGAGCTGTTTTCTGGATGTGGCTCATAGCTTTAGTTGGCTCTGCTTCTGCTTTCATAGAATCAACCTTAGCTCAGATTTATAAGACAGAGGTTGCTGGACAATATGTTGGAGGACCAGCTCAATATGCAAAAAAAGCTTTAGGAATAGAATGGTATGGCACGTTGATTGCGATAATACTAATTTTTAGTTGCATTATCGGGTCGCCAGGCATACAGTCCAATGTTATTGCAGATTCTATGAAAAGTGCATTTAATATTCCAGAACTTGTAACAGGATTTATTGTTGCAATAGCATTAGGATGGGTTGTTTTTGGAGGAATTAAACGTATTGCAGAAGTATCTGAAATACTAGTTCCTATTATGTGTATTGTTTATATTTTTCTTGCAATAATTATAGTTATAGCAAATATAACAAAACTTCCTGCAATAATTGGTTTGATTTTTAGCTCTGCCTTTGGACTAAACCCTGCTTTTGCCGGTATTACAGGTTCAGCGATTAGCTGGGGAGTAAAGCGTGGAGTATATTCTAATGAAGCTGGTCTCGGAGCAGGAGCACCAGCTGCTGCTGCAGCTGAAGTTTCTCATCCTGCTGAACAAGGTCTAGTTCAAGCATGTTCAGTTTTTGTCGATACTTTGTTAGTGTGTTCCGCAACGGCATTTTTGATTTTAACCACTGGAAAATATAATATATTGGGACCGGACGGTAAAACGATGATAATTGAAAACCTGCCTGGAATTGACGCTGGCCCGGGATATGTCCAAGCCGCATTAGCAACCTTAATACCTTTTGGTGAACAGATATTAGCCTTTATAATAACTCTATTTGCCTTTACCTGCCTTTATGGCTACTACTACCAAGCAGAAGCTGCAATTAGTTCACTTACAGAAAAATCAGGTCCTACTGTTTATAAAATAACAATCTTGGTTGCTCGAATTGTAATAGTTATAAATGTTTTAGTGTCAAGCCAATTTGAGGCTGTAGCAGCATGGAACTTAGCCGATATAGGTGGTGGAATATTAGCGTGGGCACACATAATATTACTATTACTAATTTGTAAGCCCGCAATAATAGCAGCAAAGGACTATAAAGAGCAATACAAAAAAGGAATAATTCCAGTATTTGAACCTGATAAACTTGGCATTAAAAATGCAGAAATTTGGAATGAAATCAACAAACGCCAGCAAATATCATCGTCTTAGTATTATTTTCCAAGATGAACGGAGATGATAATTAGCAATGAAAAAAATTATTGACTTCCATGCGCACTTAGGAGATATTTTACAAAACAAAAATGTGACATTCAAACAAAATATAAGGCATGGCAGTTATCCAGATCCATTTGAAGATTTAGAGAAATCCGGATTTAAAAAGCCTGAATCGCAAAGCGAAGAAGAACACATTTTATCAATTTTTGCAGGACAATATCGCGTGCAAGAAGGTACTTTGCAAAATCTTAGCATAGAAATGGACAATAATAACATTGCCTATTCTTGCGTTCATCCTATTTTACCAAACACAAGTTTTGAAGAATATTTAGCTGCATCAAAGCTTGAGCCGAGGTTAATTACGTTTACTAGTGCGGATTATAGTTTAGGTATAGAAGAAATGTGCAATAAACTTAAAAAAGATATAGTAAACGGTGCAAAGGGTCTGAAAATTCATCAAATACTTCAGAATGTCAGTTTAAACGAGGCTAAGGTTCGCGAGGCAGTGAAGGTGTTCGGGGAAAAAAATCTTCCAATATTAGTCCATTGTGGAGTATTTACTTTTTATACTCCTGACCAACCCTATGAAGATACCCCAGAGTATGGAGATATCAAATATATTATAGAGCTAGTGCGTGAATTTCCGGATTATACCATTGTGGTAGCTCACGGCGCAGAGGGTGATGTAGAGCTTCTAGCTCGTGAAGCAAAAAAACCAGAAAATGTTTTTGTAGACACAAGTTATTGCACTTCTGAGTATATCCAAAAATCAGTTCACGTACTTGGAGAAAATAATGTTCTTTTTGGGACGGATTTTCCTTTTATTAGGCCTAAATATGGCATAAAAGTTTGCGAAGAAGCACTGGCCAATGATCCTGCAGTTTTAGATAAAGTCTTCTTTAAAAACGCTGCATGTATTCTCCACTTGGAGGATAATTTCTGAAGCATAAAAATTAAGATGATATTTTACAGTTTTACTAAAATATTTAGTCATATATATTTAAGGAGGAATTTTTAATGGAAGTCTATACGAATTTATTTAGCCCCCTGCAAATCGGGCCACTAACCTTTAAAAATAGAATAGAAGCGGCACCGGGAAATACAGGGTATAATACAGAAGAGGGTTTTTTAACACCTGAGACAGTTGCGTATTTTGAAATGAAGGCAAAGGGTGGCGCAGCTCTTGTTGTAATAGGAGAAAGCAATGTTCATACAAAAACTGGCGTAGCTCACGGAAGGATGCCATGTCTTGACAACCCTGATATCTTACCCTCATTAATTCGTACTACTGATGCTATTAAACGCCATGGAGCTTTTTCATCAATTCAATTAGTTCACCCCGGAAGAAGAGCGAATGCTGATTACTATAAAGGTACAATATACGGTCCTAGCGCAGCACCGCCTCTATTTGGAGGACCTATTGTAGAAATGGATGAAGATATTATAGCTGAAGTAGTTGAAGCTTTTGGAGATGCCGCAGAAATGGCAAAATTAGGTGGATGCGATATGTGCATGGTTCATGGTTCACATGGATGGCTTTTGCATCAGTTTTTATCACCACTTACAAATCACCGAAAAGATCGGTTTGGGGGCAGCATCGAAAACCGTGCACGTATTTCTTTAATGGTCGTAGAAAATATAAGAAAGAAATGTGGTCCGGATTTTCCGATTGAATTTAGGCTAAGTGGAACGGAGCATACAGAAGGCGGTTATACTATTGAAGATATGATAGAATTTTCCAAGATGCTCGACGGCAAAGTTGACATAATACATGTTTCGTGCGGAACATTTCATGATCCAAAAACAAATGTAAAAATGTTTTCATCACCATTCTGCGAGCGAGGATTGAACGTCCCGCTTGCCGCAGCCATTAAAGATGCGGTAAAAACAAGTAAAGTTGCTGTCGTAGGTGGTTTAAACGATCCGGCTATGATGGACGAAATAATAGCAAGCGGAAAAGCTGATATTGTAGCGATAGGCCGCGGGTTACTTGCAGATCCTTATTTACCTAAAAAGGCAAAGATGAGAAAAGCGGATGATATTACCCCATGCCAGCGTTGTCTTGTTTGTTTAAGCGGAGATTTTGTACCTTATGTAAAGTATCCAACCCGTAGCCTTAGATGCACTGTTAATCCAATTATTGGCAGAGAACAAGAAGCGATGGTCGTAAAACCGTTCGAGGGACGTAAAAAAGTGCTGGTTATTGGCGGCGGACCTGCCGGGATGGAAGCTGCAATAACTGCAGCAGATAGGGGGCATGAAGTTGTTCTTTGTGAAAAAGAGGATAAATTAGGAGGCCTTATTAACTTTTCGGGGCATGTCCCATTTAAAATCGACTTAATGAAGTTTAAAGATCTTCTTATTCAACGTGTAAATGAGAGAGCAATAAAAGTAATGCTTAATACAGAAGCTACATCTGAAGTTGTTGAATATATCTCGCCGGACGTTATCATTGCAGCAGTTGGGGCCCACCCGATAATTCCAAATATTCCCGGGATCGATAGTGAAAAAGTCGTTTTAGCCGCCGATATTTACAATAAAAATGTGAATATTGGTGATAATGTAGTGGTAGTAGGAGGCGGCCTGGTGGGATGCGAAGAAGCACTTTATCTTGCCCAGCACGGTAAAAAAGTAAAAGTGCTGGAAATGAAGCCCGAAGTTATACCGGACGGGGCATATTTATATCGAGAAGCGCTTCTTTTAGAAATAGCAAAATACCCGATAGAGCTTTTAACCAATACTACATGTAAAGAAATTAAAAATGAAGGTGTAATTGCAGTAACGGCAAACGGCGAAGAAAAGCTATACGAAGCTGATAATGTAATAATAGCCGTAGGATTGAAGGCTGATCCAAATGATACTAATAAATTTAGAAAATATGCACCAGAATTTTATCTTATTGGCGACTGTTTAAAACCAAAAAGGGTATTAGAAGCAATTCGAAGCGGCTATGATGCAGCAATGAGCATATAGTGCAGTAATAATCTTTGCATAAGCCCTACAAAATTTTGTAGGGCTTATGCAAGTAAAAAAATCAAAGGTAAAGTCGGGCATAAAAATAACCAGACAAAATCCACCTACAATTCTATGAATCGACTAAAAATTTATAGGAGGTATGCCATTAATGGAAAAAGATCTTTTTACAGAATATGCCCGACTAGGTTTTTTCAGAGACCTTCTT
The DNA here is from genome assembly GCF_001896645.1 of Tepidanaerobacter sp. EBM-49. Lineage (NCBI taxonomy): Bacteria > Bacillati > Bacillota > Clostridia > Thermosediminibacterales > Tepidanaerobacteraceae > Tepidanaerobacter > Tepidanaerobacter sp. EBM-49. The sequence goes on along the minus strand of NZ_MPPE01000036.1, from coordinate 38,352 downwards.
TGCAACAATATTAAATACGAGGAGGAAATTTTAGAATTTGAGAAAGAAATTGCTGCAGACTTTAGACCTAATATAGTTATGGTCGCAGCTATTGACAACTATCACTTGCAATTTGGCAATAAGAGCGAGATACAGCGGCAGAATTTAAGACTTGCTGTATTGGAAAGCCTTAAAGAAGCAGTTGAAAATCTTTATACCTTAGTAGTGCCTATGGAGGAAGATTTATATGCACTACTTTTTCAACTCAATAATAAAGAAGAAACAAGAGAGAAAACCTTAGATATCGGCCAAAATTTGCAAAGATACATCGAAGACGAAACAGGTATATCTATAACAATAGGAATAGGCCTTCCCTGTAAAAATATTTTCGATCTACATCTTTCATATAAAGATGCACTTCTGGCATGTCGCCATAAATTTTACACTGGCATCGGACAAGCAATTCATATTGCAAACACTATTCCTTTTATAACAGACCCTAATATCTTTTCTATAGAAATTGAATCTCAGTTTTCTGTAAAAATACTCAGCTGTGATAAGAAAGCTGCTTTTAAGATTTTAGATGATTTTATAAGCTCAATCACTAACAAAACGCCAAACATCGATCCTGTAATTGTTAAAGCAAGATTTAATGAAATTGCCTTGATAATTATAAGGGCGGGAATAGAGGCGGGAATTCGATCGGAAAAGCTTGGAATATTAAGCCGTAGGTTTTTAAAGAGAATAGCAGAAAGCGATACATTCTTAGAATTAGAAAATCAGACTAAAGAACTTGTCTCGCAAATAATCGATGAGATATCCAGAGGCAGGAAACACATGAATACCAAACTATTTGAAGAAGCTATTGAGTATATTAACGATAATTTTGCAAATAATATAACCTTAGAAGATATATCAGAGCACGTTCACATAAGTCCATATCATTTTAGTCATGAGTTCAAGAGATTTACAAGCATGAATTTTATAGAATACTTAACAAAAGTTAGAATAAATGAGGCTAAAAAGCTTCTTTTGACAACAGATTTGAGTATAAAGGAAGTAAGCAGCCAAGTAGGATACCAAGATTCAAGTTATTTCGGTAGAGTTTTTAAGAATGTTGAAGGTGTGCCGCCGAGCAAATTTAAGATAGATAATCAAGTGTATAAAGAGGAAAAAATAAAGAGTAGCGGGAAATAAAATCAGACTTAAATCAAGCATATCCAAACATTATTACAAAAAGGAGAGAGATAAAATGCTTAACAATTATGATATTTCAAAGGCAATGAAAATAAAGCTTGATGATGAATTGCCGGAAATGCCGAAATTTGTGGAGGGCATTAGAAGAGCTCCTAGCCGGGGGTTTAATCTGACAAAGGAACAGACCAAAACTGCACTAAAGAATGCCTTAAGATATATACCGGAGCAGTACCATGAAAAACTTGCACCTGAGTTTTTAGATGAGCTTTTAACTTATGGCAGAATTTATGGCTATCGTTATAGGCCTCAGGGGAGGATATACGGAAGGCCTATCGACGAATATAAAGGCAAATGCCTTGCCGGAAAAGCCTTTCAAGTTATGATAGACAACAATCTGGATTTTGAAGTAGCGCTTTACCCTTATGAGCTTGTAACATATGGCGAAACCGGCAGCGTATGCCAAAATTGGATGCAGTATAGATTAATTAAAAAATACCTTGAGGTAATGACTGAGGATCAGACACTTGTAGTTATGTCAGGGCATCCCCTTGGTCTTTTCCCCTCAAAGCCGGAAGCTCCAAGAGTAATTATAACAAATGCCTTAATGGTAGGCATGTTCGACAACCATGATGACTGGGAAATTGCCGAAGAGATGGGAGTTGCCAATTATGGACAGATGACAGCGGGAGGCTGGATGTACATCGGGCCCCAGGGAATAGTTCACGGAACCTTCAATACACTATTAAATGCCGGAAGATTAAAACTTGGTATTCCCCATGATGAAGACCTGAAAGGCTATCTATTTGTCTCGTCAGGTCTTGGCGGAATGAGTGGAGCACAACCCAAGGCAGTAGAGATTGCCGGTGGTGTTGGAATCATAGCCGAGGTCGACTATTCCCGTATTAAGACGCGCTACGACCAGGGATGGGTTAAAAAAGTATCATCAGATTTAAAAGAAGTATTTGCTGTTGCTCATGAATATATGAAAAAGAAAGAACCTATGTCTATTGCCTATCACGGCAACATAGTTGATTTACTGGAATATGCAGTAAAAAATAACATTCATATTGACCTATTATCAGACCAAACCTCATGCCATGCAGCATATGACGGCGGATATTGCCCTCAAGGCCTGACTTTTGAGGAGCGCACCAAGCTGCTTGCAACAGATAGAGAAAAATTCAAACAGCTTGTTGATAAAAGCTTGAGAAGGCATTTTGAACTTATAAAAACCTTGGTTGATCGGGGCACTTACTTCTTTGATTATGGAAATTCCTTTATGAAGGCAGTGTTCGACGCAGGCGTAAAAGAAATATCAAAGAATGGCAAAGATGAGAAAGATGGCTTTATATTCCCTTCCTATGTTGAAGACATAATGGGACCGGAACTTTTTGACTATGGTTACGGACCCTTCCGCTGGGTTTGCCTAAGCGGCAAGAAAGAGGATTTAAGAAAAACAGATAAAGCAGCTATGGAATGCATTGACCCAAACCGCAGGGGCCAAGATAGGGACAACTATATCTGGATTCGCGATGCGGAAAAAAATAAACTGGTAGTAGGTACACAGGCAAGGATACTTTATCAAGATGCCGAAGGGAGAATGAAAATAGCCCTTAAATTCAATGATATGGTAAGAAAAGGAGAAATCGGGCCTGTGATGCTTGGAAGAGACCACCATGATGTGAGCGGAACCGATTCACCCTTTAGAGAAACAGCTAATATAAAAGACGGCAGTAATGTAATGGCAGACATGGCTACACAGTGCTTTGCCGGCAATGCCGCAAGAGGTATGAGCCTTGTAGCCCTTCACAACGGCGGAGGCGTAGGCATAAGTAAAGCCATAAATGGCGGTTTTGGACTTCTTTTAGATGGCAGCAAGAAAACCGATGATATTATAAAGTCCGCCCTATTATGGGATGTAATGTGCGGCGTTGCAAGACGCTCCTGGGCACGAAATCAAAACTCTATTGAAACAGGTGTAGAGTTTAATAAAAATTATGATAGCCTTGGTCATATTACACTTCCGTATATACCAAAACAAGAACTGATAGATGAAGTAGTAGACAAAAACTTTATAAGGAGGAACTACCTTGAATCCAATCGTTGAATGTATTCCAAATTTCAGTGAAGGCAGACGCCAAGAGGTCGTTGAAGCTATTGCTGATACAATAAGATCTGTAGAAGGCGTAAGGCTTCTAGACTATTCCGCGGATAAAAACCATAATCGAAGTGTCTTTACATTTATTGGCAATCCGAAAGCGGTAGCAGAAGCGGCTTTTCTTTCCTGCAAAAAAGCAGCTGAATTAATCGATATGACAAAACACAAAGGGGAACATCCAAGGATGGGCGCTACCGATGTAATACCTTTTGTACCTGTGAGAGACATCACTGTAGAAGAATGTATAGAGCTTTCTAAGAAAGTTGGAGAAAGAATTGCGGAGGAACTTTCAATTCCCGTCTTTTTATATGAAGATTCAGCTACAAAGCCTGAACGGAAAAACCTTGCAGATATAAGAAAAGGCCAGTTTGAAAAAATGGCAGAAAAATTAAAGGACCCTCAATGGGCTCCTGATTTTGGAAAACCGGAAATTCACCCTACGGCAGGGGTAGTAGCCGTTGGAGCGCGCAAGCCACTTATAGCTTACAATATCAATCTTGACACATCAGACATAAAAATTGCCGATACGATTGCAAAACTCATCCGCGAAAGAGGTGGAGGGCTAAAAAATGTAAGGGCTATCGGGGTAATGTTAGAAGATAGAAACCTGGCCCAGGTGTCAATTAACATGGTAGACTATGAAAGAACAGCTCTTTACAGAGCCTTTGAGATGGTCAAAATGGAGGCAAAGCGCTATGGAGTCAATATAGTGGGCAGTGAAATAGTAGGCCTTACTCCTATGAAAGCCCTTATAGATGTAGCCGAATACTATTTGCAATTGGAAAACTTCGATTCTAATAAACAGATATTGGAGAATTACTTGCTACAGTAATTGATTCATTATATAGATTGCGGGCGGTCAAAGACCGGCCCCTAATCTTTGATAAAAACGGAGGTGAAGTTTTGAAAGATACCGGACAACTTGTTATAAAAAATATTGGCATGCTTGCAACCCCGGAAGGGACAAGCTGTTTGAAGGGCGAGGAACAGGGAAACATAAAAATACTTAAAAATGCATTTATTGCAGCCTCCGACGGTAGAATTACTGCCATAGGCGAAGATAAGGAACTTAAAGATATCCCTATAAATGATGATACTGTTGTTATCGATGCCGAAGGCTGCCTTGCAACTCCGGGTCTTGTAGACCCCCATACACACCTGGTTTTTGGAGGGTGGAGGCAAAAAGAGCTTTCATTAAAGCTAAAGGGCGCCGGCTACCTTGATATATTGAGCATGGGAGGAGGAATACTAAGTACCGTAGAGCATACGCGCAAGGCAAGTTTTGAAGAGCTGGTGCAAAAAGGCAAAAAATCCCTTGATATAATGTTAAGCTATGGAACAACCGCCTGTGAAGCAAAAAGCGGATATGGTTTAAATGTAAAAGATGAGATTAAATCCTTAAATGTAATTAAAGAACTAAATAAATTACATGCAGTTGACTTAGTCCCTACATTTATGGGAGCACATGCTATTCCAAAGGAATATCAAGGAAGAGCTGATGATTATATAAAATTAATAAAGGAAGAAATGATCCCAAAGGTTGCAAAAGAAAATCTGGCAGAGTTTTGTGATGTATTTTGCGAAGATAGGGTTTTTGATGTAGAGCAGTCAAGGGATATCCTCGAAACAGGCAAAAGACATGGTCTCATTCCTAAAGTCCATGCCGACGAGATAACGCCCTTAGGAGGCGCATCGCTTGCTGCTGAAGTTAAGGCTATTTCTGCCGAACATCTGATTCATGCATCAGATAAAGGTATTGATGATATGGCAAAGGCAGGTACTATAGCAATCCTTTTGCCGGGAACATCTCTCTATTTAGATGAATCCTTTGCAAGAGCGAAAACCATGATAGAAAAAGGCATTCCGGTAGCCTTGGCTTCTGACTTCAATCCAGGTTCATGCCCTACAGAATCACTGCAGCTTATCTTAAATCTTGCCTGTATAAAATACAAGATGACGCCTGAAGAAGTATTAACGGCTGCAACACTAAACGCCGCTGCGGCTATTAACAGGTCATCTGTTGTAGGAAGCTTAGAAGTTGGAAAACAGGCGGATATCCTGCTTTGGGATTCGCCTGATTTAGACTTTATAGTATATCATCTTGGTGTAAATTTAGTAAAAACCGTTGTTAAGCAGGGTAAAATAGTAGTGGATAAACATACAATGAGGTGAAGTATATGAAAACTGATATCGAAATAGCTCAAGAAGCTAAAATCAAGCCGATTAAGGAAATAGCCGAATCTGTCGGACTTGAAGAAAAAGATATATATTATTATGGACCATATAAGGCAAAGGTTAATATTGATGTATATAACAGATTAAAAGATAAAAAGGATGGAAAATTAATCCTTGTAACTGCCATAACCCCTACACCTGCAGGCGAGGGAAAGACCACAACAACAGTAGGATTGGGCGATGCGCTAAATAAATTAGGCAAAAAGACCATGATAGCCTTAAGAGAACCCTCCCTTGGACCTGTATTCGGCATAAAAGGAGGGGCGGCAGGCGGAGGGTACGCCCAGGTTGTTCCAATGGAAGATATAAATCTGCATTTTACAGGTGATTTCCATGCAATTGGAGCTGCAAATAATCTCTTGGCAGCTATGATAGATAATCACATTTATCAAGGAAATGCATTAAAAATAGATCCTCGTAGGATTGCCTGGCGCCGCTGTGTAGATATGAACGACCGTCAGCTTAGATTTGTAGTTGACGGCTTAGGAGGAAAAGCAAACGGCGTTCCAAGAGAAGATGGATATGATATCACCGTGGCTTCCGAGGTAATGGCTGCTTTTTGTCTTTCGCAAAATCTTACAGACTTAAAAGAAAGACTTTCAAAAATAATTATAGGCTATACATACGACGGAAAACCTGTGACTGCCGGGGACCTTAAAACTCACGGCGCTATGGCTGTTCTTTTGAAGGAAGCTCTAAATCCAAACCTAGTCCAGACAATTGAGGGCACACCTGCTTTTGTTCATGGAGGACCCTTTGCTAATATAGCTCACGGTTGCAACAGCCTTATTGCAACAAAAACTGCTTTAAAACTTTCGGATTACTGCGTAACCGAGGCAGGCTTTGGGGCAGATTTGGGCGCAGAAAAATTTGTCGATATCAAGTGCCGGCAGGGAGGATTAAAGCCTGATGCGGCAGTATTGGTAGCAAGCGTTAGGGCATTAAAGCTTCATGGAGGTGTAGACAAACGCAATTTGGGCGAGGAAAACCTCGAGGCACTAGAAAAAGGTATGGATAACCTTCAAAAACATATTGAAAATATTACTGAGAAGTTTGGATTGCCCTTAGTCGTAGCCGTAAACCGCTTCCCGGGTGATACTGAAGCTGAGCTCAATATGGTGCTTGATGTGTGCAACAAGGCTAAAGTGCCTGTAGCCCTCTCGGAGGTTTTTTCAAAGGGATCAGAAGGTGGCATAGATTTGGCTGAGAAAGTAGTTCGGGCAGCAGAAAAAGGTAATAATCACTTTAAATTTGTGTATCCCTTAGAAGCCGGCATCAAGCAAAAAATTGAAATTATAGCTCATGAAATATACGGAGCTGATGGTGCGGATTTTACAAAAGAAGCAGAAAAGGAGATTGGAAATCTTGAAACATTAGGATATAAGAATTTGCCTATATGTATGGCCAAAACTCAATATTCGCTTTCGGATAATCCTAAGCTCTTAGGAAGACCCAAAGATTTTAAAATAACTGTAAGGCAGGTAAAGGTATCGGCAAGCGCGGGATTTATTGTGGCACTAACCGGTGAGATTATGACACTACCGGGACTTCCTAAAGCACCTGCAGCGGAAAGAATTGATATCGATGAGTCTGGAAGGATTACCGGTCTGTTTTAGAAAAGGCATACCTTTAACAAAGGAGTGGTAAAATAAAAGTGATCAACAGCAGCATAAGCATAAAAGAATTTTTGGATGTTTTAGCTTCCAAGGAGCCTACTCCGGGAGGAGGTGCTGCTTCAGCACTGGTTGGAGCTATAGGAACGGCTTTGATGTCAATGGTTGCGAACCTGACAGTTGGAAAACAAAAATACAAAGAAAGCGAACCTCTTATGAAAGAATTGCTTGAGGAAGCTGCAAGACTTCAAAAGGATTTAATAAAATTAATGGAAGAAGACACCGAAGCATTTAACAAAGTTACTGCAGCTTTTAAAATGCCAAAAAACAATGAAGAAGAAAAGGCAAAACGAAAAGAAAAAGTACAAGAAGCCCTAAAAGGTGCAGTTGAGGCTCCTTATGAGATTATGGAAAAAGCTGTAAAAGCATTGCATTTACACGAAAAGTCTTTAGGCCATACAAACGCTTCTACAATTAGCGATACAGGAGTTGGCGCTTTGTGCTTAAAAACTGCCCTTTGCGGTGCGTGGCTTAATGTAAAAATAAATCTTGGCAACATTGATGATGATGACTTCGTACAAAAATACAACGAAAAAGCCCAACAACTTTTAAATGAAGGAGTAACGTTGGCAGATGCAGTGTACGAAGCAGTATTAGAGAGCTTATGAAAGATAAACTGCTGCAAATATGTATTAAGGTAAAATAAGATAACATATTTACTGGCCAAAGAACGAAAATTTTGATAAAATATAGCTAATATTAAGGCAGAGTAGGTAACTTGCGTCAAGTGCCAAGGGATGGGACGTTGCCCTTGGACGAAAAGCTTTTCGCTTGCGGTAAGTTATCGCGTTCGCTGCCACATCAGAGGAACAAAGCCTTTTTCCGTTGGTGTGGCAGAATAACATACTGCCATTAAAAATGGAAGGAGGCTTATTTTAATGAAAAAAATTTCTACCAGAGAAATGGTGTATTTATCCTTTCTTGTTGCTCTAAATATCGTACTGTCAAGGGTGGCAAGCATCAGGATAAACATTGGAACAGTTGAGGGTATAAGGATAGGTTTTGGAGCTTTTCCGACTATCTTTGCAGGCATCATGTTTGGCCCTCTTGCCGGTGGGATAGTAGGTGCATTAGGAGATTTCTTGGGATTCTTCATAAACCCCAGCGGTTTTTACTTTCCTCCAATTACGCTTTCAGCGGCATTAGGCGGCACGATTCCCGCTTTCATTCTCCAAACCTTTTTCAAAAACCAACCTGACACCCTATGGCAATATATTATAGCTATTGGTATCGGCCAAGTTATAACATCAGTTATCTTAACACCATACTTTTTACAGCTTGGCTTTAACATACCATTTCTTGTTACGCTGCCGGCGAGAATAGTCGCTCAGTGTATCAACGTCCCCCTCTATTCTTTTTTGACGCTGGCAATTAAGAAAAAAACAGGTTCAATCCTTACTTACAGCCCCAAATAGGGGCTTTTTTACTTTCTGTTTATATTTGCGCATAGTCTGTACGAAGTGATATAATTTATTTAATTAAAACTTCAAAAGGTGTGATTTTTCTTGAGAATAAATGATATTGAAGTGGGAAAGATAAAGATTCCTTTAAAAAAGCCGTTTAAAACTGCCTTGCGCGAAGTCTATGAACTAGAGAATGTGATTGTTAAGATTACCACTGATACAGACAGCATTGGTTATGGGGAAGCGGCTGTGACTCCTGTGATTACAGGAGATACCATAGGTTCTATAAAGTGTGCCATAACAGACTATATAAAACCAAAGATTATTGGCATGGAAGTAGAAAACCTAGAATCGATAATGACAGAAATAGATGCATCACTTGTACATAACGAAAATGCAAAAGCTTCGGTTGATATGGCAATATATGATTTGTTCGGACAGCTTTATGGCGCACCGGTTTTTAAGCTTCTTGGCGGATTTAGAAATAAAGTAGTGACAGATATAACAATCAGTGTGAACGAGCCGGAAGATATGGCAAAAGATGCAATAGAAGCTGTTGAAAAAGGTTATGAGACACTTAAAGTGAAAGTAGGAAAAAATCCTTCCAAAGACTTGGAAAGGTTAAAAGCTATAAGAGCAGCAATTGGCTATTATATTGATATCCGCATAGATGCAAATCAAGGTTGGACGCCAAAAGAAGCGGTTAAGATATTAAGAAAAATGGAAGATGACGGGCTTTGCATAGAACTTGTGGAACAGCCGGTAAAGGCTTCTGATATAATAGGGCTTAAGTATGTTGCCGATAATGTGGAAATTCCCGTATTAGCCGATGAAAGTGTTTTTTCACCTCTTGATGCAGCAAATATTATTCAAAATAGGGCAGCAGACTTAATAAATATCAAGCTTATGAAAACAGGAGGGATTCACAATGCACTGAAAATATGCGATCTTGCAGAAACATATGGTATTGAGTGTATGCTTGGGTGTATGATGGAAAGCAAGATTGGTCTTACTGCGGCGTGCCATCTTGCGTGTGCAAAAAGTATAATAACCCGCTTTGATTTAGATGGGCCCAACCTGTGTGCCGAAGATCCGGTTATAGGAGGAGCAAACTATGATGAATATGTGATAACATTAGATAATAAGCCGGGGCTAGGTTTTAAAGAAATAAACAGTGTCGAGTACTACTAATTTTATTAAGGGTGAGTTTATGTTTGAGAGCACTGAGCACTTAGAACTTTTTACCGATATGATGTCGGAAGGCTTTATAGTTATTGACAATAATGGCACCATACAGATTTATAACAATAAGGCAAAAGAGATATTTGGCATCCTGCACAACCAGCAGATAAGCCATCTAAAGGGGAAAATTAACGATGGCGACATAGTTATTATAGGCGATAACGCAGTAGGAAAAGACGACGGCGGTCTTGATTCAGAATCCCTTGAATATATAGGTGTTCGTGATAAGAGAATAAGAGAAGACGATGTTTTGATTGCCGTAGGGGCTTATAAGGATAGCAGTGTTAAGCCTGTGTATATATGTAAAGGCAGTGATGAAGTAAAAAATGCCCTTAAAATGGAAACCAAATTTCTAGGTATCGACATTAAAGTTGTTATAGATCTTGTAAATAAAATAATAACTATCGAAGCAGACGGCGAAAAATACAGCATGAACTATGTCAGATACATTGGGCATCTTGTAATTTTAGACAGAGCAACAAAGAAAATGAAATTCTATCAGGCTCAGGGCTATACGGCAAGAGGCGAAGGATTAAAGGATATATTGGACGGCAAAGAATATATGGCAAAAGGTGAAAACTCTGAGTTCCTGAATGTTATTGGAAAAAATGTTTTTGAAATTCATAAAGGATGTAAGACTATTAAGGAGTTTTACGATGTAGCGAAAGGCGAAAATATAAGCTATATAGATGAATTCAAGGAAATAAACGGTTTTCCCACGATGTGCACATTGATACCCGTTGATAAAGACGGTAAAAGAATCGGAGCAGCACTTAAGGTTGAGGATATTTCCGAAATTAAGCGAGTCATACGAGAAAGAGATGATGCACTATTCAACCTTGAAAAAGTTGAAAAAGAATTGCATGAAGAAAAGATGCTAAAGGAACTTTTCCCAAATATAATTGGTGAAAGCAAAAAAATGAATTACGTCAAGAAGCTTGCCCTAAAGGCCGCAAATACAAATTCTACAGTCTTAATTTTAGGTGAAAGCGGCACAGGCAAGACGCTTATAGCAAAAGCTATCCATGAACGAAGCAGAGGGGATAAGCCTTTTGTCCATGTAAACTGCGGCACTATACCGGATACCCTTCTTGAAAGTGAGTTATTTGGCTATGAGCGCGGAGCTTTTACAGGAGCTAGAGCTGAAGGAAAAAAAGGCTTTTTTGAAATGGCAAATGGCGGCACGATACTTTTAGATGAGATTGGAGAAATATCGCCACCCCTGCAAGTAAAATTGCTCCAAGTCCTTCAAGATAGAAGTTTTTACAAAATCGGCGGCCAAGAAAAAATAAAGGTCGACGTTAGGGTTATAGCAGCATCTAACAGAAATCTGGAGGAAGAGATACTTAAAGGCAATTTCAGAGAAGACTTGTACTACAGAATAAATGTGTTTCCGATATGGATACCGCCACTTAGAGAAAGAAAAGAGGATATATATCCCCTAGTAGAGGCTCTCCTGCCGGCAATATGTGAAAAAGTAGGCTGTGGCAGAAAAACCCTTTCAGTTGAAGCTCTTAATATGCTTTTAAACTATGACTGGCCGGGAAATGTACGAGAACTGGAAAACATCCTTGAACGAGCAGTTAATCTGTGTGATGGAAATTCTATTTTTTCAAAACATCTAGTATTAAAACCAAATAACAATGAAAACTTTGAAATAAGCGACATAGTCCCTCTGAAACAATCGGTTGCAGAATTTGAAAAAGACACTATAAAAAGAACCTTAAAACTGCATAAAGGCGACAAAAAGAAGACTATGAAGAGTCTTGGTATGAGCAAAACGGCTTTTTATGAAAGACTTAAAAAATATGATATCCAGTAAGTCCGGATAACCGGAATTAGTTCTATTTATGGGAAAGACTGTTTCAAGGTATCTAAATCGATGTAATTCAAGTATTACATCTTTTTACACATAAAAAGTATTCCTGAAAATAGGAAATTAAGTGTTTATGTTCAAAAATTACTTACGAAAATTCAGTATTTTTGGTTGGCATGTTTTTTGCTGAGATATAAAGTAATATATTTTAACGGCGTCAGCGTTTATTATATAAACGATCTAAATAACCAATATCTATTATTATTAAGGGGGTTTTAAAGTATGTTCAAAAAGAAAGGAATAGCATTACTTACAATTATCTTGTTGGTTTTATCACTTATTGTAACAGGTTGTTCATCAGGTGGCAGCAAAAACGAGGGAACCGGGTCAAAAAAAGATGAGTACTCAACAGCTTATTCCGGAGAAATTTCTACAATTAATTATTTAACTACGGCCACCACTTCGGAATTTGCCCTTGCAGCAAATTTAGTAGACACTTTAATTGATTATGATAAGTATGGCGTAGTGCAGCCCTGCCTTGCTACGGAATGTAGCGTATCCGAAGACAAACTTGTTTGGACATTTAAACTTCGCCAAGGCGTCAAGTGGTATACCTATGAAGGTAAGGAGTATGCAGAGGTAAAAGCACAAGATTTTGTTGATTCAATAAAGTACATACTAAATCCTGATAATGGGTCAAAAACTTCGAATATAGTTTATGGAGTTATTAAAAACGCCGAAAAATACTACAATGGAGAAATTACAGATTTTAGCCAAGTCGGCGTAAAAGCTATTGATGATTATACCCTTCAATATACACTGGAAAAACCAATACCATATTTTCTATCTATGTTGACATATGTATGTTTCTTCCCTGTTAACGGGCAATTTTTAGAAGAAGTCGGCGACAAATTCGGCACCGACAATGTGAATTTTCTTTACAATGGTGCATATATAATGCAGACATTTGAGCCTCAGACAAAAAGAGTGCTTGTGGCAAACGAGAATTATTGGGACAAAGAACATGTGTATATTAAAAAGCTGAACTATATTTACAACAAAGAAGCGGCAACTCTGGCGCCGGAGCTGTTTTTGCGTGGAGATATTGACTATGCGGATATTCCGGCATCAGTTCTTGATGAATGGATGAAAGATCCTGAGAAAAAGGACTTAATTCGCCCTAATAGAACAAATTTCTATACCTATTTTTATGCTTTCAACTTTAATCCTCACTTTGCGGCAGAGTTTGAGCCTGAGAATTGGAAAATAGCCGTAAACAATGTAAATTTCCGTAAGTCAATTTTCCATGCACTTGACAGAAAAGCGGCAATGCTTACCGCAGAACCTTATAACCCTGAATACAGACTAAACAACACAATAACTCCTAAAAATTTTGTAGACTTAAATGGAACTGATTACACCTTATTAAATGGCCTTGCAGAATTTTCGAACACTGATTCCTTTAATAAAGATTTAGCCCTTAGCTATAAAGAAAAAGCTATGGCTGAATTACAGGGAAAGGCAAAATTTCCCGTAAAAGTTTTAATGCCTTACAATACAGGCCTTACTGATTGGACAAACAGGGCACAGGTAATAGAACAGCAGCTGGAAAACCTTCTCGGCACCGATTACATCGATGTTGTAATAGAGGCCTACCCGCCGACGGGATTTTTAGATGCTACACGGCGCGCAGGAAATTATGCTTTAATGGAATGCAACTGGGGTCCGGATTATGCAGATCCGGAGACATATACAGATCCCTTTGTTCCTGACAGCAACTATAATTGGCCTCATATGGCAGAAGGTTACACCGAAGCAAATGGCAAAACCAAATATGAAAACATGGTAAATGCTGCAAAGTCTGAATATCTTGACCTTGAAAAACGCTATACTTTATTTGCTGAAGCTGAGGCATTTTTGATAGATCAGGCCTTTGTAATACCGTATTCGGTAGGCGGCGGAGGCTACTCAGCATCAAGGCTTAATCCTTTTGAATCACCATATTCACCTTTTGGTGTTTCCAGTGAGAGATTTAAAGGACAAAAGATACTTGATAAGCCCATGAATACCGAAGAATTCAATGAAGCGCTCAAACAATGGGAGAAAGAGCGTGCTGAAGCGTTAAAGAAAGCGGCGCAATAGGAAATAAGGATTGAAGGACTATTTTAAAATAGTCCTTCAATCATAAATCATATAAAATTGCTAACAATTATTAAATCAACTTCTGCACAAAAGGCGGACTTTTAAACAAGGGAGGTTGAAGATATTGCTAAAATATTCACTAAAAAGGTTGCTGCGCTCACTGCTCACCTTGATAATCGTAATAACTGTTGTTTTTCTCTTGATGCGTCTGATGCCTGAGGAAGGTTATTTTGGCGACAACTATGAAAAACTTGACGAGGCGCAAAGGGAAGCCATATTAACCAGCATGGGACTTAGAGATCCTATACACATTCAACTTAAAAATTTTTATCTTTCGATTTTATCCGGGGATTTAGGAACTTCGATAATATATAGGCCAAAAATGCCGATAGTTGATATCATAAAAGCTAAAATACCTTATTCGGTGTATTTTGGACTTGCTGCAATGGCACTATCCCTTGTATTTGGAATAACTCTTGGGATTGCAATGGCCAGAAGTAAAAACAGATTTTGGGATAAATTAGGAACCGGCTATATAGTCATTATAAATGCAGTACCTGCTGCAGTTTATTATCTGTTCTTACAGCTGTACTGTTCAAATATCTTCAAGCTTCCTATCCTTTTTAACATTGACAATCCAAGAAGTTGGATACTCCCAGCCATTTCTATGTCCCTGGGCGGGTCAGCATCTTATGCGATGTGGATGAGACGGTATATGGTAGATGAAATGAACAAAGACTATGTAAAGCTTGCGCGAGCTAAAGGGCTTGCAAGCGCTAAAATAATGACTCGGCACGTTTTAAAAAATGCCTTTGTTCCAATGGCACAGTATTTGCCGGCATCTATCTTATTTACGATATCCGGTTCCATATATATTGAATCGCTTTATTCTATTCCCGGCATGGGCGGCTTGCTTGTAGATGCTATCCAAAGGCAGGACAATCCGCTTGTGCAAGCCCTTGTCTTGATTTATTCCTCCATTGGCATAATCGGGCTTTTTTTAGGCGATATACTTATGGCATCACTGGATCCACGAATAAAACTGGATAAAGGGGAGGGTGCCAGATAATGAGCAGAAAAATCGATAACTTAGAAGACAGCATAGATGAATCTTTGTTTACTTTTGCAGAATATGACGAAGCAGAGGCAGAACGTATCGGATATTCCAATTATTCTTACTGGCGTTCCACCTTCCAAGTATTTAAAAAAAATAAAACGGCAATGTTATTTTTAACAATAATGATAATCCTCATTACTTTTACGGTTGTGCAACCATATTTGCCAAACCAAAAATCCCCTACCAAAATCTATATAGATCCGGCAACAAATATGCAGCTGAGAAACCATCCTCCAAGCCGAGAGTTTTGGTTCGGAACAAATTCTATAGGTCAGGACTTATGGTCCCGTATATGGAGCGGAACCCGAACTTCACTTTTTATAGGCCTGCTTGTAGCGATTTGGGATGCTCTTATAGGAATTACGGTAGGTGCGTTATGGGGATATGTGCGGCGGTTGGAGGCACTTATTACGGAAATTTATAATGTGCTGGACAACATTCCTACTACTATAATCCAAGTTTTATTTGCCTACATTTTGCGGCCTAGCATTCAGACGCTTGTCATTGCTATGTGCATAACAGGTTGGCTTGGTACTGCTCGCTTTATTCGCAATCAGATAGTAATTATCAGGGACAGAGAATACAACCTTGCTTCCAGGTGTCTCGGAACGCCTACAATGAGAATTATTACAAGGAATTTATTACCATATCTTGTTTCCGTAATCATGCTTCGAATGTCACTAGCCATACCGGCAGCCATTGGCTCTGAGGTTTTTTTGACATATATAGGCTTAGGGCTTCCTGTGAGCATACCATCTTTGGGCAATCTAGTAAATGAAGGCAGACTGGTGATGATGGTGCCTTCACTAAGGTACCAGCTAATATTTCCTGCAATAGTCCTTTCCCTAATAACAATATCATTTTACGTAATCGGTAACGCTTTCGCAGATGCCGCCGATCCAAAGACTCATGTTTAGGAGGTATCGATATGGCAGATAAAGAGATAATAATGTCAGTAAAAGACCTGGTAGTTAAATTTGAACTTAGAGGAAGGACCTTGACTGCTATAAGAGAAGCATCACTGGATCTTTATAAAGGCGAAAGTCTGGCAATAGTAGGTGAGTCAGGAGCCGGCAAATCTGTATTTACAAAGGCATTTATGGGGCTACTTGACGATAACGGATGGATAGATTCGGGAAACATCATCTACAAAGGAGAAGATCTGGCAAAATATGAGACAGAAAAGGATTGGCTCAAAATCCGAGGTAAAGAAATTGCCATGGTTTTTCAAGAACCCATGACTTCACTAAATCCCCTTAGGACCATAGGCAGTCAAATTGAAGAATCCATAGAACTGCACAGGGGACTAAAAGGAAGAGCAGCAAAAAAACTTGTGCTGGAAATCCTAAATGATGTAGGAATAACAGAGCCTGAAAGAAGATATTATCAGTACCCCCACGAGTTTTCCGGCGGTATGAGACAAAGAGTGGTTATTGCAATTGCGATAGCGTGCAATCCACAGATACTTATTTGCGATGAACCGACCACTGCCCTTGATGTAACGATTCAAGCTCAAATTCTTCGACTTCTAAAAAACTTAAGAGAAAAGTATGATTTGACTATAATCTATATTACCCACGATTTGGGAGTAGTTGCGAATGTGGCAGATAGGGTAGCTGTTATGTATGCAGGTGATGTAATTGAGATAGGAACATGTGAAGAGATTTTTTACGATCCCCGCCATCCTTATACATGGGCACTTCTTTCTTCGCTTCCACAGCTGGGGGTAAAGGGAGAAAAGCTGCATTCCATAAAAGGAACACCGCCAAATCTTTTTACCGAAATAAAAGGCGATGCATTTGCCCCAAGAAATCCGAAGGCGCTGAAAATCGACTTTGTAAAAAGACCGCCATATTTTTCTGTAAGCCCTACTCATAAAGCAAAAACCTGGTTACTTGATCCCAGAGCTCCTAAAGTCGAGCCTCCGGAATCTATTAAAAAACTTCGCTCCCAGTGGAAGGTGAGTGCCAATGAATAATGCGACTAAAGAAGTTTTGTTGGAGATAAAAAATCTTCGAGTAGAGTTTGGGATAAAAAAGAAAAAATTTGCAGCGGTGGACGATGTGAGTTTTTTTATCTACAAAGGAGAGACCTTTGGCCTTGTAGGTGAGTCTGGTTCCGGTAAAACCACCATAGGCAGGGCGATAATGAGGATAAACGAGGCTGCAGGGGGAGAAATCTTATTTCATGGGCAGAAAATAAGCGGTAAAATAAGCAAGGAGTTAGACAAAGAGCTGACTAGAAAAATACAAATGATATTTCAAGATCCTATCGCGTCTTTAAACGAAAGAGCAAAGGTTGATTATATAGTTTCAGAAGGGCTATATAATATAAAGAACTATAAAAATGAAGAAGAGCGAAAGCAAAAAGTTGCAAAAGCGCTTTTGGACGTAGGACTGCTGCCGGAATTTGCCGATAGGTTTCCTCATGAATTTTCCGGCGGCCAGCGGCAGCGCATAGGGATTGCCAGGGCTCTTGTTATGGAACCTGAATTTATTGTGGCAGATGAACCCATATCGGCGCTTGATGTTTCCATTCGCGCACAAGTACTAAACCTGCTTTCTGAACTGCAGGAGAAAAAAGGGCTTACTTATTTATTTATTACACATGACCTGTCCGTTGCAAGATTTATAACAGACAGAATAGCGGTTATACGTAAGGGGAAGATAGTGGAACTGGCCGATACCGAGAAATTATTTGCACATCCGTATCACCCTTATACCAAAGCATTGCTTTCGGCCATACCTATTCCGGATCCTATAAGAGAAAAACAAAAAACGCTTCAGGTATATGATCCAAGCTGCCATGATTATAAAAACGATCCTCCGGCATGGGTAGAAATTGAGCCAGAACATTTTGTTCTTGCAAACAAAAAAGAGCTTGAAGAATACAAGACTGCATCGAGAGTCTAAGGAGGATATATACATGGAAGATTATGCGGTAGTCGTTTCAACTATAGGGACTTTAAAAAAGGAGCCTGATTTTAAGAGCGAAACAGTAGATGAAGCTTTGTTCGGGATGGTTGTTAAGCTGCTTAAGAAGGCTTCGGACAATTGGTATTATATCACCACAAGTTATGATTATGAGGGATATATTCATGACAGCCAGATTCATATTTGCGGCGACGAAGCCTTAAATTGGGACCGGAATGCAAATCATATGATAAAATTCGGTATCATAGATATAATGGCAGAACCCAGTTTTCAAAGTTATCAATTGCTTGAACTTACAAGGGGAGCGGTAGTTAAACTTTCGGGAAAAACCAATGAAAAATGGAGTGAAATAATTTTACCTACCAAAACTATGGGGTGGGTTAGAACGGAATTTATTGCAGACAGGATAAGACCGCAAGATAGCAAACCAAATGAAGATATCTTGCGTAAAAATATAATAAACACAGCTCTATCGTATCTTGGAAGCCAGTACAGATGGGGCGGAAAGACGCCTTACGGCATAGATTGCTCCGGCCTTTGCTCTATTTCGTATTTAATAAACGGTATTGTGATTTATAGGGATGCACATATTAAGGAAGAATTTCACATGCACAAAATAACAAGAGAAGAAATAAAACCTGCCGATCTTCTTTACTGGCCGGGTCATGTAGCCATGTATCTTGGAAATGATAAATATATACATTCCACCGGGGCATCGAGTTCGGTTGTAATAAACAGCCTAAACCCTAAAGATCCGGATTTTCGCGAAGACCTTGCAAACGTTCAAGAAATAGGAACAGTTTTTTAGAAAGCTTCCCGGCCAAAAGCCGGGATAAATTTTTATAAATCAATAAAACTACTGCATTATATGTGTTTTTCATGTATAATATGTATTAACACCGATTTTAAATACCGAAATACAGGAGGGAGATTCTTGAAAAACGCTCTTAAGATATTAATTGTTTTAGTTGTGCTACTAGCAGTAATCGCATTACCCCTTTTGACTTCTTACAACAGTTTAGTGGCTGCTGAAGAAACAGTAAATAGCGCCTGGAGTCAAGTTGAAAACCAGCTGCAAAGGCGCACGGATTTGATTCCGAATTTAGTAAACACAGTAAAAGGTTATGCATCTCATGAAGAAACGGTATTTACCGAGGTCACAAAAGCCAGAGAAAAACTAATTGCAGCAGGAACTGTGGCGGAAAAAGCCGAAGCTGACCAAGAGCTTTCTTCTGCTGTGTCAAGACTTCTTGCTATAGCTGAAAACTATCCGGAACTAAAAGCTGATGCTAATTTTAGACAGCTGGCAGATGAGCTTGCAGGCACTGAAAACCGAATAGCTACAGCCAGAATGGACTACAACAATGCGGTTCAGGCTTACAATACAAAGATAAGGAAGTTCCCGACGGTTATCATTGCTAAGATTTTCGGCTTTGAACCCAAGGAATACTTTAAAGCCGAGGAGAATGCAAACAAGGTTCCGACTGTTGATTTCGGAAATGCTAATGAATAATCCGCTCTAAAAGCTGCAAGAGGGGAAGTGGTCAGCTAAATGAGTAATAAAACAAAAAAACCCGCACAAATATTCATTCCCGCAATTGTAATTTTGCTGTTTGCCTTAAGTTTCATCCTTATAAGACCCGGCTTTACTTTCGCAGAGCCTGTGCCTTCTAAGCCTGCAGTAAATCTTTATGTATTCGATTATGCAAATATAATAGATGAGATAGACGAGACTAAAATGCAAAAGATTGCCAAGGCAATAGATGATAAAACAACGGCGCAGGTAGTTGTAGTTACAGTAAATGATCTTAATAATATGGAAATCGAAGATTATGCGCTTCAGCTGTTCAGAAGCTGGGGAATAGGCGATAAAGAAAAAAATAACGGCGTCTTAATTCTTGTAAACAGAGAAAGCATTGTAAATAATCAAAGAGGCCGCATCCGAATAGAGGTGGGATACGGTCTTGAAGGCGCCATAAATGACGCGAAAGCAGGTGCTATTCTAGATAACTATGCTATACCTGCTTTTGAATCAGAAAACTATTCAAAGGGAATCTATGACACCTTTATGGCAGTCTGTTCCGAAGTTGCAAAAGAATACGGTTTGAATTTATCAGATGAAGAATTTTCCCAGCTTAGCGACTATTCAACTTCAACAGAAAGCAATGGCATACCGTTCATAGATATACTTATAATTTTCATTATACTAGTTGTGATCCTGACGCTTTTGCCGCCAAGCAGCCGCAGAGGAAGGAGTCCTAGAACCTATAGAGGCGGAGGCTTTGGAGGCGGTGGGTTCGGCGGAGGAGGCGGTTTTGGCGGAGGCGGATTTGGAGGCGGAAGAAGCGGAGGCGGAGGCGCAAGCCGATAGCAAATTTACCACCTGATAGAAAGAAGGAAGATAATGGAAATAACAATCAGAGATTTTGATAAAATAACAGTTGAAGAACCGATAGCACTTAAAAAGCTTGCACAAAAATACCAGCAAGAATTTGCTTCCCCGATTATTGCAGCCATAGTCGACGGCGAACTTCGAGAATTAAATCATGTTATTAAAAAAGATTGCAGCGTCGAATTTGTAGATATGTCAACAGATGTAGGAATGGAAATATACATCAGATCCCTTACCTTCCTATTTATAAAAGCATGTCATGATGTAATTTACGGCTGCCAAGTCCGCGTTGAGCATTCATTGGGAGACGGTCTTTATTCTGAAATTATCGCAAAAGAGCCTATAGATGAGGAAGACGTGGAAGCCATAGAAAGTCGCATGAGCCGACTTGTTGAGGCGGATATTCCTATCAATAAGTACGAAATGACTCTCCCTGATGCAATAGAAATGTTCAAAGAAGCAGGTATGGATGACAAAGTAAGACTGCTAAAGTATCGAAAAGAAAAATTTATAAACATATATGAACTTGATGGAATGAAAGATTATTTTTACGGCTATATGGTGCCTTCGACAGGCTATTTAAGGTGGTTCAAGCTTAGATTTTATCTACCCGGCATAATTTTACAGCATCCAAATAAGACAAACCCCACATCCTTAGCGCCTTATAAAGAGCAGCCAAAGCTTGCCGGGATTTTCAGAGAGTCTAACCGCTGGGCACAAATTTTGGGGATACCTGATGTAGGCGCTTTAAATGATCAAATAGTTGCAGGAAAAAGCGGCCAGATTATAAGGATAGCAGAAGCCCTACATGAAAAAAAGATAGCTCAAATCGCTGATATGATTTATAAAGACAGTGATCATTTAAGAATTATTTTAATTGCAGGTCCCTCATCGTCAGGCAAAACCACCTTTGCTCAGCGCCTTATAGTACAGCTTATGGTAAACGGCTTAAGGCCGATTTCAATATCATTGGACGATTACTTTTTAGACAGAGACAAGACACCTCTTGGCGAAGACGGAAAGCCGAATTTTGAAGCCCTTGAAGCCATTGACTTAAAACTCTTCAATCAGCATCTTGCTAAGCTGATTCAAGGCAAAGAAGTAATTTTGCCCCGCTTTAATTTCCAGACTGGCAAAAGAGAATATCGGGACTTGCCTACTAAAATTGAAAAAGACCAGCCGATAATTATAGAAGGTATACATGGGTTAAATGAAAAGCTAACCTCCTCAATACCTAAAGAAAATAAGTTTAAGATATACGTAAGCGCTTTAACACAGATTAACTTGGATAATCACAATCGGATTTCTACTACCGACACCCGGCTTTTAAGGAGAATAGTCCGGGACAGCCGATGCAGGGGGGCCGACGCAAAAAGGACAATTGCTATATGGCCGTCGGTTATGAAGGGTGCTCAGGAAAATATTTTTGTCTTTCAGGAAGAAGCGGATGTAATGTTTAATTCTGCCTTAGTTTATGAAATATCGGTTTTAAAAAAATATGCCACACCCCTCCTTCAAGAAATTAAACCACCGGATCCGGAATATATTGAAGCAAATCACCTATTAAAATTTCTTGAGTATTTTGAGCCCATAGAAGACGAGACGGAAATCCCGCTGACTTCGATTATCCGTGAGTTTATAGGAAATAGCTGTTTTCATGAGTAGGTAAAATACCGCCGGAAGTTTTAAAGTTTAGTTTGACTTTGCTATTCTGGTGTGGTATATTTGAACAAGAAATATTATATTTTTATTGAGTTCTTAGGAGGAATGAATAATTGCAAGGTAAAGTTAAGTGGTTCAATCAAGAAAAAGGCTATGGTTTTATTGAAGTCGAAGGCGACAAAGACGTATTTGTCCATTATTCGGCAATTCAGCAGGACGGTTTCAAGACCTTAAAAGAGGGCGACACTGTAGAGTTTGACGTAGTTGAAGGCCAGAAGGGTCCTCAAGCCGAGAATGTGACAGTAATCCAATAGCTGAAAAAAACAGCCTGGGCTATTTACCCAGGCTTTTAATGTCTCATGGGATCGAAAAACCAATTGAATAACTTAGGAATTTTGGATATAATAATATAAAGCATACTAACAAAACCAAATATTAACAAAGATACCTAACGCTTTACGCGTTTAAAAAAATTCCCAGAAGGGAGTTGAGCTTAATGAAGCTAAACATCAGCGGCAAGAACTTTGCAGTAACCGAAGCTTTAAAAAATTACACTGAAAAGAAGTTAGGAAAGCTCGAAAGGTTTTTCGACAAGGAAGTAGAAGCACAAGTAACGTTAAGCGTTGAGAAAAGTAGGCATATAGTAGAAGTGACTATGCCCCTTAACGGAATGATTTTAAGGGGCGAAACAGAAAGCTACGATATGTATACATCCATCGATGCAGTGGTAGACAAACTGGAAAAACAAATAGAAAAGTACAAGACCAAGATGATCAAAAACAAAAAGAGGGCTCCTGAATATGTTGGTAACGGCAGAAAGACACTGCCTGAAGAGGAAGTGCTAATCGAAGATGAGCCCAAGATTGTAAAGGTCAAAAAGTTTTCATTGAAACCTATGGACATAGAAGAGGCAATAATGCAAATGGAACTTCTTGGTCACGATTTCTTTGTTTTTTCAAATGCTGAAACCGATGGAGTAAATGTAGTTTACAAGCGCCGTGACGGCAATTACGGTTTGATAGAACCGGAACTTTTATAGATCTTGACGTAAAAAGCCCGCTTAAAAGCGGGCTTTACTGCGATTTGAAACGTAAAATCCACCGGAGGGTCGGTGGATTTTTTTACATATAAATACTTTTACAATCAGAAGGATTTTAGCGATAAAAGTTGAATTTAAAGCAGTAGAACAGCGAGGTGACATAGCAATGAATGATTTTTTGGAAGAAGACAGATTAATTTCTACATGTGAAGATATGATAAGGAAAATAAAAGATGTGATTTCCGCTAAAATTCTCGTGGATCCGGATGGAGAAATATCAGAAATCCATGTTATCTCAAAATCCTCAAGAAGTCCAAAACATATCGCAAGGGACATAGAATCTGCACTGGTGACTATACTAGGCAAAGAAATTGATCACAAGAAAATCAGCATAGCACAGATAGATGAAGATGATGAGATAGAAATTCCTCAGGTAAGACTTAGGATTGATAAGATTTGTATAACAAAAAAGACAGGCAGCCTTGAAGTGAGAGTCTTGTTGATAAATCCTCAAGGCCAGATACTCGAAGGCACATCTGAAGGAGTCGCCTCAGCTCAAAATCGTATAAAAACAATAGCTGTAGCAACGCTGAATGCAGTTCAGCTTTTTATTGATGAAAAATATAAAATTTCTTTAGAAGATACCTTTACGTATCCAATAGGACAGTATGATGCTGTTTCAGTTCTGATTGTGCTTTTAAAGGGCAAAAAAGAAGAATATCTTTTAGGCAGTGCCTTAGTAAGGGATGACATTTATGAGGCAAGTGCTGCAGCAGTATTGGATGCAATAAATAGGAGAATCAGTATGCTCCTTTAAAAAGGTGACATAATCCTTAAAATGTAATATAATTTACAAGGAACCATTATTTAGTTTTGTTTTAATAAATCCGAGGTGGTAGCATTTATGTTGAACATATTTAATAAAATTTTAGGAAACAGTAACGAGAAGGAGATTCACAAACTTCAAAAAATCGTAGACGAAGTCAATGCCTTCGAACCTTCTATAGAAAAACTGTCAGATATTGATCTTAGAAATAAAACAGATGAATTTAAAGAGAGGCTTTCAAAGGGAGAAACCCTTGACGATATTTTACCGGAGGCTTTCGCTGTAGTAAGAGAAGCGGCAAAAAGAACTCTAAACATGAGACCCTTTGATGTCCAAGTACTGGGTGCAATAGTGCTTCATCAGGGCAGGATTGCTGAAATGAAAACAGGTGAAGGAAAAACCCTGGTAGCTACCATGCCCGTCTATTTGAATGCCTTAACCGGGGAAGGCGTCCATGTCGTCACGGTGAATGATTATCTTGCAAAACGTGACAGTGAATGGATGGGGCAAATCTATGAATTTTTAGGCCTTGAAGTGGGCCTGATAGTTCACGATTTAGATTTCGAGGCCCGCAAAAGAGCGTATAATGCAGATATAACTTATGGAACAAATAACGAATTCGGCTTTGACTATTTAAGAGACAACATGGTGATGTATAAAGAACATATGGTTCAACGGCCGCTAAATTATGCTATTGTTGACGAAGTAGACAGTATTTTAATTGATGAGGCCAGGACTCCTCTTATAATTTCCGGTCAAGCCGAAGAATCAACAGAAATATATTATAAATTTGCGCGCTTTGTACCAAAACTTATAGAAAACGAAGACTACACAGTTGACGAGAAAGCGCACAGCGTAATGCCTACAGAAAAAGGCATAAAGAAAGTTGAAAACTTTTTAGGCGTAGACAATCTTTATGATGAAGAAAACATAGAACTTTTACACCACCTGCAGCAGGCGTTAAAAGCCCATGCACTGATGAAGCTTGATAGAGATTATGTGGTAAAAGACGGCCAGGTAATAATAGTTGATGAATTTACGGGCCGGCTAATGTTTGGCAGAAGGTATAGTGATGGCTTGCACCAGGCAATCGAAGCAAAAGAAGGCGTAAAAGTAGAAAATGAAAGCAAGACACTTGCGACAATTACGTTTCAAAATTATTTCCGCATGTATAAGAAACTTGCCGGTATGACAGGCACAGCAGCTACAGAAGAAGAAGAGTTCAGACAAATTTATGGTTTAGACGTAGTTGTTATACCTACTAACAAGCCGATGATAAGAGTAGATTACCCTGACGCAGTTTATAAAACCGAAAAAGGGAAGTTTAATGCAGTAGTCAGAGAAATCGAAGAATGCCATAAAAAAGGACAGCCTGTGCTTGTAGGCACGGTTTCCATAGAAAAGTCAGAGCTGCTAAGCGAAATGTTAAAACGCCGCGGCATTCCCCATCAAGTGCTAAATGCTAAATATCATGAAAAAGAAGCCCAAATAATTGCTAAAGCAGGTCAAAAAGGCGCAGTTACAATTGCCACGAATATGGCAGGACGCGGCACTGACATAGTGCTGGGAGAAGGAGTAGCAGAGCTTGGAGGGCTTCATATAATAGGCACCGAAAGACACGAAGCCCGCAGAATTGACAATCAGCTTAGAGGTCGTGCCGGCCGTCAGGGCGATCCGGGATCTTCTAGGTTTTACATTTCCATGGAAGATGATTTGATGCGGCTGTTTGGAGCAGACAATATAAAAGGGCTTATGGAAAAACTTGGATTTGAAGATGATCAACCAATCGAACATCCTTTGATAACCAAGTCGATCGAAAACGCCCAAAAGAAAGTGGAAGCTCACAACTTTGATATAAGAAAACATGTATTAGAATACGATGATGTAATGAATACCCAGCGTGAGGTAATTTATTCGCAGCGAAGACATGTACTGGAAAGCGAAGATCTTAGCGAAAGTATTCAACAGATGATTTCTGAGGTAGTAAACAGAATCTTAGATATTTACATGCCAAAAGATATTCACCCGGAAGAGTGGGATATAAAAGGTCTTGAAGAATATGTCAAAGACATATTCCCGGTAAACCTTAGCATGGATCAACTAAATGTTGAAGAAGTATCTCGAGAAAATATTGCAAATACCCTTGTACAAAAAGCCCAAGAAGCTTATAAGCAAAAAGAAGCAGAGCTTGGCAGTGAGGTTATGCGCGAGCTAGAGCGCTATATTATGCTCAAAACCGTAGACCAAAAGTGGATGGATCATCTTGACGCAATGGATCAGCTGAGGGACGGAATAGGGCTTAGAGCCTATGGCCAGCGGGATCCGGTTATAGAGTATAAGTTTGAAGGCTATGAGATGTTCCAGGAAATGATAAAAAGCATCCAAGAAGATACACTAAGATATCTGTTTAGGGTGAAGGTAAAAGCAGCCCCGGAAAGACAGGAGAAAAACTATAATGTGTCTTATTCCCACAGTGGCGGCAGCGAAAAACCTCAACCGATAAAGAAGCAGAAAAAAGTCGGCCGCAATGATCCATGTCCGTGCGGCAGTGGAAAGAAATACAAAAAGTGCTGCGGCAGAACTGCTTAAAATAATAAATGAGATGAGTGATAGAATGATTGATGAATACAGACTTGAAATAGAATCTCTTGAACCAATTTTAACCGAATTAAGGGATTCACTTTGAAATCGACAAAATTAAATCAAAAATAGATGAACTTGAGAAAAAAACCCTTGTTCCCGACTTTTGGGATGATCAAGAAGAAGCACAGAAGATTCTTCAGGAGCTTAACAATTTAAAAGATAAATTTGAAAGCTTTACATCCCTGGAAAAAAAATATGAGGACATCCTAGTTTTGCTGGAGTTGTGCTCTGAAAGTCCTGATGCAGAGCTGGAACAGGAACTTTTAAACGAAGTAAAAGATTTTAAAAAACAGCTGGATAAGTTTAAATTGGAAACACTTCTTTCCGGAAAATATGACAGCAAAAATGCTATCCTGACATTGCACGCAGGTGCCGGAGGCACAGAGGCTCAGGACTGGGTCAGTATGCTTCTTCGCATGTATACCCGATGGGCCGAGGATAAGGGCTATAAAGTCACCGTGCTGGATATGCTGGCAGGAGATGAAGCAGGCATAAAGAGCGTAACCATACTTGTTGAAGGTCCCAATGCTTACGGTTACTTGAAATCCGAAAAAGGCGTACACCGTCTCGTTAGGATATCACCTTTTGATGCCGCCGGAAGGCGCCACACATCCTTTGCTTCGGTAGATGTTATGCCGGAGATTGACGACGATGTGGAAATAGAAATTAAACCTGAGGATCTAAAGATAGATACCTTTAGGTCAAGCGGCGCAGGCGGCCAGCATGTAAATAAAACTGAGTCGGCAATAAGGATAACGCATATTCCCACCGGAATAGTAGTATCTTGCCAAAATGAGCGGTCCCAGCAGAGCAACCGAAATACCGCAATGAAGATTTTAAAAGCAAAGCTCTTTGAAATTTATCAGGAAGAGCAGCAAAAAGAACTTGATAAAATAAGAGGAGTGCAGAAGGAAATAGGGTGGGGAAGCCAGATACGCTCATATATTTTTCATCCCTACAGTCTTGTAAAAGATCATAGAACTAATGTAGAGGTAGGCGATGTCCAGGCGGTAATGGACGGCGAAATAGATGAATTTATTAACGCATATCTTAAGTATGCCGCAAAGTAAAGAATTCCAAAGAAACAAAGCCAACTGCGATTTAAAAATTAGCCTCTTTTAGCTGTATAAAGAGGCTAATTTTATAACAGTTTCAGAAACAACATTAAGCAAAATTTATCAATGATTTGGTAAAACGGAGGCAAATATTTCATGCATATACTAGATGTCGCACTAATAGGAACTTTTGCAGGTGTCTTAGGAACTGCCATGGGTGGACTTATTATAGTTCTTTTAGGAAAACCTGAGGCAACTGTTTTAAGCTCTGTCCTTGCTCTGGCAGGAGGGATAATGCTTTCCGTGGTTTTCTCGGATTTACTTCCCGAAGCCATTAAAGCTGCAGGGCCGGTCTATGCATTTATTGGCTTGCTGATAGGCGTTGCATTTTTGCTGCTGTTGGATTTTTATTTGCCCCATTCCCACCTTCAAAAAGGCACAGACAGTGATTTTAAAAGGGCTAAATATTTACATACAGGTATCCTTATAGGAATTGGAATAGCAATGCATAATTTCCCGGAAGGTCTTGCAATTGGAAGCGGTTATACAGTTTCCGAACATTTCGGTGTTTCTCTGGCATTTGTAATATTCCTTCAGAATATACCTGAAGGAATGGCCATGGCTGCTCCTATGAAAGCCGGTTATGCGAGAAATTGGGACATACTGCTTTGGACCGGACTTGCCGGGATTCCAATGGGAATAGGTGCATTTTTTGGAGTAATAGCCGGAGGGATTTCAAATGTCATACTTTCACTTGCCTTAGGCTTTGCTGCGGGAGCCATGCTTTATATAGTTTTTGATGAACTTTTGCCTGAGGCAAACGAGTTATCGGCCGGACATTCAGCGACTTTTGGAAGTATTTTAGGTATAATTTTAGGTCTTGTCGTTTCCTTATTTTAATCTGTCTTGTGATGTTTTTATATGTTTCATTTTATAGATAAATAATATACAATAGTAATTGGAAAATAAATGAAAAAATGAGTGATTTTGTGAATGAAAAGAAAACAGTCTGGGACACTTTTTTAGATATTCTTTTTCCGCCGTCTCCATACTGCCTTACATGTAAAAGCACTTTAACCGCCGCCGATTTTATAATATGCAGCAACTGCAGAAACAAAATCGAACCTATAAAAGGTGCATTATGCAATAAGTGTGGAAAACCACTGCCTGATGATTCTGCTT
The DNA here is from genome assembly GCF_001896645.1 of Tepidanaerobacter sp. EBM-49. NCBI lineage: Bacteria > Bacillati > Bacillota > Clostridia > Thermosediminibacterales > Tepidanaerobacteraceae > Tepidanaerobacter > Tepidanaerobacter sp. EBM-49. The sequence goes on along the minus strand of NZ_MPPE01000036.1, from coordinate 9,658 downwards.
TATGCTATGATTGTATATCCAAAGACTACGATTTTATCAAGGCACGCTCTTATGGGACATACAGTGGGATACTAAAAAAACTGATTTATGAATTCAAATATAGAGGCAGACAGGAAATTGCAGAAATTCTCGGCAGGCTAATATATGATCTATTTACAGCCCTTTCGTGGCCGAATTTTGATTATATAGTTCCTGTTCCCCTTCATCCGCAAAGACAAAGAGAAAGGGGATTTAATCAGTCATACTTGCTGGGAAAATTCTTATCTTCCAAAACAAACATTCCTATATTTACCGGCTTAAAGAGAATAAAGCCTACAAAGCACCAGACTCTTCTTGATAAACAGCTTCGATATAAAAACCTTGCCGGAGCATTTGCCGTAAATTCCAAAGATAAAATTTACGGCAAAACCCTGCTCTTAATAGATGATGTGTATACTACAGGCGCAACAACCGGAGAGTGTTCAAAAGCACTGATAGAATCAGGAGCAAAAGTGGTTTATGTATTAACATGCGCTAGAGGTTGAGATAAGATAAAAATACAAAAACTTCAAACTTTATAGAGAATATTTTACGGAAAGGGGTGCAAAAATGGAACTTAGAAATTGCCCTGAATGCGGAAAATTGTTTGTATATGTTCGCAGAAATTTGTGTCCGGATTGCTTGAAAAAGGATGAGGAAAATTATGAAAAAGTCAAGATGTATCTTTCCGAAAACCCTAAGGCAACAATCGACGAGATATCAGACGCAACACAGGTTCCCGCCAAAAACATACTCGAATATTTAAAAGAAGGCAGACTTATGTTAAGTCCAGGCAATGTTAATATAATACTTAACTGTGAAATCTGTGGAACCCCTATTTTGTATGGAAGAGTATGTGAAGAATGCTCAAAAAAGCTAAAGAGCGGATTTGTATCCCAAAATGAACCAATTCCGACAAAAGAAGATATGACAGGCAAGATTCACATTACAAAACTTATAAAATATAAAAAAGAAACTAAATAGCTGTGATAAAGAGCATAAAATGAAGATAAATTCATTTAATCAGCCTTAATCTTAATTTTGACGGCTTATATATCTTTGAACTTTGCTCGATATAAAAATTGAAGGATATTAGTAAGCCAAGTATAAGCTTTAAAAAAAGGGGGCTGCGAAGTTGAACATTTCAAAAAGCCAGTTAAACGACATAATGAAAACATATCTTAAAAAACCTGCTCAAACCGAAAACAGGGCTCATATAAAAGCAAAAGAGACAAAAAAAGACGAGGTTGTCCTCTCTGAAGATGCTCTAAAGTTTGCAAAAATAGTTAAAGAAGCATCTAAAGCTGAAGATATAAGAGCGGAGAAGGTAAATGAGCTGAAATCTAAAATAAACAGCGGAACTTACAATATCGATGGCAAACTTATAGCAGATAAGATCATTGAAGAAGCATCTGCAGAAAAACTCATTTAATAGTCAAGGTAATGGGGGCTTTTAGTATGAAAGAAGAATCAATTGGGTTTGCTCTAATTGAAAATTTAAAAAATCAACTCCAAGCTTACAAAGAGTTGACAGATCTTGCAGAGGAAAAGTCGAATATCCTTGTAAAGGGAAACATAGAGCTTTTAGAAGATATAACAGAAGTTGAGCAAATGCTTATTTTAAAACTGGGTAAATTAGAAAAAGAAAGATTCGCTTTGATGAATCAGATTGCCGAAAAGACAGGTAAAAATGTTTCAGAGATTAAAAATAATATTTTAAGGGACTTTTTGAGCAGCGAAGAAATAGGGGCATTTTCTGCAGTTTCCGATGAACTAAAAACAGTTTTACTGTACCTTAGCGAGAAAAACGAAACCAATGAAAAACTTATAAGAAACACACTTGACTATATTGATTTTTCAATTAAACTTTTAACTGATGCAGGCGAGGTACCAACTAATTACAGTTCTGAAGGAACTAACAACAAGGAAGCATTTCACTTTATTGACAAGAAAGCATAAGGCGGTGGTTAAATGTCATCTGGTTTTTTAGGGATTGAAATTGCAAAATCAGCCCTTTTCGCAAATCAACAAGCTCAACAAACGGTGGCCCATAATGTAGCAAACGCAAATACAGATGGTTATTCCAGACAAAGAGTGATTTTGGAGTCCACATATACTCCATATGGAATGGGATCCAAATGGCAGATAGGAACAGGAGTCAAAGTAGCTGATGTAGATAGGATTCGCGATGAATTTACCGATAGACAGTATAGGAACGAAAATGCAAGTTTAGGTGAGTGGGATATACAAAGCAATATTTTAAAACAAGTAGAGGCGGTTTTTAACGAACCTTCCGATATCGGCATATCATCTGTGCTCAACGAGTTTTGGGAAAGCCTTGAAACCCTTTCACAGGATGCATCATCTCAAGAAGCCCGGGAGACCGTAAAAGAACAAGGAGTTACCCTGGCAAATACAATAAACCATGCGGCAGCGCAGCTTTATGAGATGGTAAGCGATATTAATTACAGGATTTCAATACAGGTAGACGAGGTAAACAGTATCGGTTCACAAATCGCCCAGCTAAATCTCCAAATACAGCAGGCACAGGCGGACGGAACATCTGCGGCAGATCTAAAAGACAAGCGAGACCTTCTTTTGGACCAGCTTTCTCAAATAGTGCAGTTTGAGTCATATGAAGACGAAAACGGGATTTTTTCAGTAAATATCGGCGGCGCAATACTTGTAAAGGGACCTGAAAGCGCTCATTTGGAGTTTGACACATCCACATCAAACGGGAAAATTAAATGGAAAGAATATGGCTCTGATGCTCGAATACTTAAGGGAGAACTAAAGGGCCTATTTGAGTTAAGGGATAATAAAGTAAATTCATATATAGAGCAGCTAAAAACTTTCACATCTACTTTTGCAGAAAAATTTAACGAAATACATAGAACCGGTTATAATTTAGACGGTGAAACGAATGTAGACTTTTTTAAATATGATACCGGAATTTTATCAGTAAATCAGGATATCGTGGACGATCCGTCGAAAATAGCGGCTGCCAAGACAAAGGAAGGAATTCCAAGCGACAACGAGATAGCCCTGGAACTTGCAAATTTTAGAAGCAAGGTTTTTACTATAGGAGATAGGAATTGCACTATTGACGACTATTATGGTTCGCTGGTGGCAAAAATCGGCGTTGATTCTCAGGAAGCTACCAGAATGGCAGACAGCCAGCTTTTTATGGTAAGCCAGCTCAATGAGCGCAGACAAATGACATCAGGGGTTTCGTTAGATGAAGAAATGACTAAAATGATTCAATATCTCCACGGCTACAACGCGGCAAGCAGGGTAGTAACTACAATAGACGAAATGCTTGATACTGTAATCAATCGCATGGGCGTATAATAAAGGCAGGGATAAAAAATGAGAGTAACTCAGTCAATGATAGCTGAAAATTTTACGCGAAACTTGATGCAAAATTTAAAGCGTTTAGATGATATAAATAGCCAAATATCCTCTGAAAAGAGAATAAACCGTCCTTCTGATGATCCGGTAGGAGCTGCCATGGCTATTAAACTCCGCAGACAACTGAGCGCCATAAAGCAGTACAACAGCAATGCCCAGCAGGCACTTACATGGATGAAAGACACAGAGACAGCCCTTACGAATGCAGGCGATGTAATCCAAAGGCTGAGCGAACTTGCGGTAGAGGCGGCAAACGGCACGCAAACCGATGAAGATAAGGGGAAAATATTAGATGAAGTTAAAGAATTGAAAGACCAGCTTTTAAAAGAGGCAAATTCTACAAGCCTTGACAGATACTTATTCAGCGGTTATTCTACAGACAAAGCTCCTTTTATAAAAGATGATGCGACAGGGAATATACAAGCAAATCCTGATATTGTAGACGGAGCCATAAACTATAATGTAGGCCAGTCTGAGACAATACCTGTAAACCTTAAAGGGAGCGAAGTGTTTGGAGATATTTTTGAAGCAGTGGAAAAGTTTGAGACAGCCCTTGAAAATAACGATGGTGAAACGATTTCTAATGAAGTAATAAGCGATATTAAGGGAGCATTAAATACAGTGCTAAAATACAGATCCCAGATAGGAGCGCGGACAAATCGCCTTGAGGCTACGGTTTCAAGACTAGAGGCAAATGAAGTAGATTACAAGGCACAACTTTCAAGCATAGAGGATGTGGATTTAGCCCAGGCGATAACAGATTTAAAAATGGAAGAAAGCGTATATAGAGCAGCCCTTGCAGTAGGCGCAAGAATTATTCAGCCTACACTGGTTGACTTTCTAAGTTAACCGCCCTAAGGAGAAGACCGCAAATGAGTTCTTCAATTACTTTTTGCCGAATTCAAAATATCGACTATTCCGCTTGCCGAGCCGAGATGGGGTACCCATCGCCCCTTACGGCATCGATGATGTGGAAAGATGAGGCAGAACAGTCGGTGCTAAATTATTTAGAGGCTAAATCCGCATCAGGAGATGCTTTAGGAGCGATAGAAAAAGGCTCTGTGTCTATAGGTGATGTAGCAGAAAGTGAGTCGTTTACCGAACCTCCTGAAGTAAACATTGATGCGGTTCCAAAAACACCACCGCGAATTACCTTTGAATATGGAGAAGTAAATTTTGAATTTACACCGCTTACCATCGGAACAAATTTTTACATCTCTACTGACATACCGCAAAAAGGCGAGAGTATAAATCAAATTGTATAGGATGTGCCTTAAAAATGACGATTAATGCTTGTTTGAACAATTTAAACGATGAAAAGGTAATAACTTTTCTTAATGGTATATTGGGCCTTGAGGATTATAAGAAATATATAATATTGGATCATCCCGAAAGCGATGTTATAAAATGGATACAATCAGTAGATGAACCTCAGATAGCACTGCCGGTAGTAAATCCCTATAGTTTCTATCCTGACTATGCGCCTGAAATATCCGAAGAAGACCTTAAAAGATTAAAAATATCATCAGCTGAAGAAGCATTGGCGCTTTGCGTAATTACTATATCCCAAGATGCAAGTACAATTACAGTAAACTTGAAAGCACCGATAATCATAAATGTTTCAGAACGCCTGGCAGATCAGCTAATTGCGGAAAATGCCGATTACAGCATCCGCCAACCCCTTGATATTCGCCGAATACACGACGATAGGCGGTGCAAGTCTTGCTGATTCTTACAAGAAAGAGCGGAGAAGGCATACTTATAGGAAACGATATCGTCATTAAGATTTTTGAAATAGAAGGCGATAGAGTAAAAATAGGAATAGATGCCCCTAAATCTATGAAAGTGCTCAGACAAGAGCTTTACGAGGATATCAGCCGCGAAAACAAAATGGCCGCAAGCGCTGGGAAAGCAGCCTTCGATAAGCTGTTAAAGAACCTTAAAGAAGAAAATTCCCATAATAGGTGATTTTAAACCGCCGCATTTAATGCCAGCGGTTTTTAATTGTACTTTTTGTCATATAAAATAATCTAAAAACCAGTATAATAAATGCAATAAACCTAGCGAGGTGAAATAATTGTCACATAGCCCCCGTGATGCAGCGCGATATATTAAAGATTTTGTTTTAACCTCAAAAACAAAAACCGAATATATAAATATTAATGGCAATAAAATACCTGTTTATACAAACGAATTCTGGACATCTAAGCAAAGACAGGCGTCTTCTATTCATGAAATATCCTATAGAGCATGTTTTAAGCCACAGCTGCCCCGGTTTTTTATAAATCTTCTTACACAAGAAGGCGACATTGTCTATGATCCCTTTTCCGGAAGAGGAACTACGGCAATTGAAGCAGGGATTTTGGGCAGAAATATTGTTTCAAATGACATAAACCCTTTAAGCCGAATCCTTACACTGCCGCGTTTTTTTGTGCCGAATGTTATAGAAGTAAAAGAAAGGCTTGAAAATATCACATATGACATGAAACTTCGTGCAGATATCGATCTTTCGATGTTTTACCATCCAAAAACAGAGGCAGAAATTGTGTCACTTAAAAACTATTTAAAACAAAGAGAATCAGAGAAAAAGGAAGATAAGGTCGACTTATGGATAAGAATGGTAGCTACAAACCGGCTGACAGGACATTCCCCCGGTTTTTTCTCTGTTTACACCCTACCGCCCAATCAAGCTGTAACTGCCGAAAGACAGCAACTTATAAACGCAAAGAGGAATCAAAAACCGGAATATAGAGATACAAAAAAACTCATAATAAAAAAAACCAAAAGCCTGATTCGAAATATAAAGGAACAAGAAATACTAAATTTACGAAAAGCGGGCAATAGTGCTCTTTTCCTCAGCGAAGACGCAAGGTGCACCCCGCAAATTCCTGATGAGTCAGTAAGCCTTACGGTTACATCTCCGCCCTTTTTAGATGTGGTCCAATATGACAGCGACAATTGGCTTCGGTGCTGGTTTAATGGTATAGATGCAAAAAAGGTTGCAAATACTATTACTATGTCAAAAAATATTCAAGAATGGTCTTGCGTAATGGAAGAAGTTTTTTATGAGCTTTACCGCATAACAAAAAAAGGCGGATGGGTGGCCTTTGAAGTTGGCGAAGTAAAGGGCGGCAAGATAAAACTTGATGAATATGTGGTGCCCCTCGGACAGAAGGCCGGCTTTTGCTGTCAAGGTATATTAATAAACCTTCAAGAGTTTACAAAGACATCGAATATCTGGGGAATCGGAAATAATAAATCGGGAACTAACACCAATAGAATTGTACTTTTTGTTAAAGATTAGATGACATAGGGGGTTTAACGCTTGAAAAAGCTTGATATAACAGGAGATGAAGAAATAAATTTCAAGATAGAAAAGTTAGGGGAACTTTTTCCAAATGTTGTTGAAAAGGTAAAAGATGAAGAAGGCAGTATAAGACAAGTTATAGATTTTGAAAAGCTTAGAGAAGAACTGGGGGATGCAGAAGTAAAAAGCGATAGCAAAAGGTACCTTTTGACGTGGCCCGGAAGAGAAGAAGCGCTTACCATTGCAAACAGTCCTGCAGATAAGATGCTAAGACCTATAAAAGAAGACAGCCTAAATTGGGAAGCCACAGAAAATATTTATATAGAAGGAGACAATCTGGAAGCCTTGAAGCTCCTACAAAAGTCGCATACAGGTAAAATAAAGTTCATTTATATTGACCCGCCTTACAATACCGGCAAAGATTTTATATATAAAGACAAATTTATATTAGGAAAAGAGGAGTATGCACGAAAAGCCGGAAAAACTAGGGGCGAAGATGATACACAAAACGCCGACCGCGACGGCAGGTATCACAGCAGCTGGCTTACCATGATATACCCTAGGCTAAAAGTGGCTCGAGCCTTGCTTAAAAACGATGGAGTAATTTTTATAAGCATTGACGACAAAGAGGAATACAACTTGCGCAAAATCTGCAATGAAATTTTCGGCGAGAAAAACTTTATAGCAAATTTCATTTGGCGAAAATCAAAAGGCTCAGGCAATGACTCTAAATATGTGATTATAGAAACTGAATACATTTTAGCCTATGCGAAAAATGTGGAAGAAGTAAAATTTAACAATAAAGAGATAGATAGTTATGATGGAAAATTTAAATACAAAGATGAACATTTTAAAGAAAGAGGCGGCTACAAGCTTGAAAAACTGGATAGAGGCAGCAAGGGATATGTGGAAAGTATGGATTTTGGCATAAAAGCACCTGATGGGACTTTAGTTTTTCCAAATGGCCGCACAAAACAGTCTAATGACGGGTGGCGGTGGGTGTGGAGCAAAGCAAAAGTAGAGTGGGGAATTAAAAACGGATACATAGTGGTGAAGAAGGGGCGGGGCGGCAGGTGGAATGTATATAACAAAGTATATGAAAAACTAGACAATAAGGGCAACAAAATTACAAGAACTAAGCCTTATAAAAATCATATCGGATTCGAGGAGAGCATTCTCAATATTCATGCAAATCGAGAGATGCGAAAATTATTCGGCAAAGCCGTGTTTTCTTTTCCAAAACCTGTGGCACTGCTAAAATATCTATTAAAGATGTTTTATCTTGAAAACGAAATCGTCCTCGACTTCTTCTCCGGCTCTGCCACCACTGCCCATGCGGTGATGGAGCTTAATGCAGAGGATGGCGGATGCCGCAAATACATAATGGTGCAGCTGCCTGAGCCTTGTGACGAAAAATCCGAGGCCTATAAAGCAGGTTACGAAACAATAGCCGAAATAGGCAAAGAACGTATTCGCCGTGCAGGAAAGAAGATAAAGGAAGAAACCGGCGCAGATATAGATTATGGTTTTAGGGTGTATAGAGTAGATTCTTTAAACACGCCGAGATTCTTTTTGTGATATACAATAATTTCATGATATAATTGTAAAAACACAAATATTGTAATTAGAATGAGATAAATGATACAAAACAGTGAAATAATATTGCATCAAAACATTAGAGATAATTTAAAAAATGAAGCCAAACCCTTTGTAAAATGGGCGGGAGGCAAGAGCCAGCTCCTTGATGAGCTAGCCGAGCGACTGCCTATTAATATAAAGACATCTAGGACTATTGAGAAATATGTAGAACCTTTTGTGGGCGGGGGTGCATTTTTCTTTTTCTTGAAAAATAACTATAAAGTAAAAGAAGCATTTCTCTATGATATTAACAAAGAGCTAATTATAGGATACAAAGTTATTCAAAAAGATGTTAAAGAATTAATATGTCGGCTTAAGGATATTGAAAGGGAATACCTTGATCTAAACGAAGCTGATAGAAAAGACTATTATTATAAAGTTCGGGATATGTACAACAAACAGCAAGATAATTTTGACTATAACACTTACAACAATGAATGGATAGAGAGAGCGGCATATTTAATTTTTTTGAATAAAACCTGTTTTAATGGTCTATTTAGGCAAAATAAAAGCGGAAAGTTCAATGTTCCATTTGGCAGATATAAAAATCCCACCATTTGCGATGAAAAAAATCTATTAAGTGTGAATGAAGCACTCGAAGATACTTATGTATTTGCGGCAGATTTTGAAGAAAGCAGAAAAGTTGTTACTGCAAATGCATTAGTCTATCTTGATCCGCCATATCGCCCTTTAAATAAAACATCTTATTTTACAAGTTATGATAAAGATGGTTTTACTGATGAAGATCAAATTAGACTTGCAAATTATTACAAAGAGTGGGAAAGACAAGTCGAAAAATATAACTTTTATCTGATAATGCATGAGCATTTGTTTGTTTTTAGAAAACCTAAAAAAGGAGAAGACTTAAGCAGGGTAAGATACAGTATGGGCATGAGTAAATAATTTACCTCCGTCCCCGAATATTCAAAATCATGATTTTCTAAGTGCCTCATATTCGTCAACAGAAATTTCTATATCACTTAATATTTTTCTAATTAAGCCTCTTCCCAGATCTTCTCCATGGAATGGAACTATAGTTGTTCTTCCGTCTTTGTGCCTAAAGAATTTGTGACTGCCTTTTTGCCGGATCTCCTCAAACCCTAAGATCTTAAGGATTTGTATCATCTCCACTGATGAAATAATAGTTAATTTACTCATATAGAAACCTCTATCTGCTGAACGCCGATGAATTCATTTGTTGTAACTTCGCTGTTATTCACTTCTAGATAAAGCTCTATAGCCTCTTTTATTCTTGGCAGCAATTCTTCAACGGTTTTAGCTTGT
>NZ_MPPE01000011.1:0-1801 GCF_001896645.1 Tepidanaerobacter sp. EBM-49 | reverse complement strand
GCACCTTTTTTCTTAGATTCGGCAAGTTTTTGAAAGTTTCTCTCGTTATAGAGGTTATTTATTCTATCATCAGTTACTTGAAAGTTTAGTCTTAAAGGTCTTTCTACGACTATCTTCCGGTAGCCAAAGTCTTCGTTGTCAAAAATTTTGCAGTATTCGTTTTCCTTAAATTCTCCGTATATCCGCGTAATTTCCTCTATCTGTTCTTCGCTGATTTCATTTCTCTTGTTGCCGAGGCTTTTTTTCATCTTCTGGTAAAAGTCTACTGCATTTACCAGCTGTATTTTCCCTATTCTTACAGGGCCTTTCATCAAATCATTGTTTTTGCGGTTGGTTACTATCCAAATATAGGTAGAAATGCCTGTATTATAAAACAGCTGGTCAGGTAGAGCAATAATTCCTTCCAGCATATCATTTTCAATTATCCAACGCCTTATTTCTGATTCCCCCGAACCTGCATCTCCTGTGAATAAGGGCGAACCATTGAATATAATGGCAATACGGCTGCCCTTTTCGTCTTGTTTCATCTTCGATATTAAATGCTGCAGGAACAAAAGAGAACCATCTGATATCCTGGGAAGACCTGCGCCAAATCTGCCGTTAAATCCTTCTTTTTCATATTCTTCGCGGATAAACTTTTCTGCTTTCTTCCATTCTACCCCAAAAGGGGGATTTGTCAGCATATATCTAAATGTTTTATCCTTGTGCCCATCTTCCGTAAAACTGTCACCTAAAATAATGTTGTCTGCATCCTGCCCCTTTATGAGCATATCAGATTTGCAAATACTGTAGGATTGCGGATTTATCTCTTGACCGAATAATTCCACCTGTATGCCCGGGTTTAGTTCTTTCAAATATTGCTCGGCAACTGAGAGCATACCGCCGGTACCGGCACAACAGTCATAGACAGTTACGACAAGACCCGGAGTTGTTAAACTTTCCTTATCCTCATTTAAAAGTATATTTACCATAAGCCTTATAACTTCTCGAGGCGTATAATGATCGCCGGCTTCAGCGTGTTCAGAAAATCTTCTTATAAGTTCCTCGAATATATAGCCCATCTCCGTATTGCTTACCACATCGGGATGTAAATCTATCTTGTTAAATTCAGATACAATAAGATAAAGCAGGTTATTATCATTAAGTTTTGTAATCTGCTTGTCAAAATCAAAATATTCTATGATTTCTCTGGCATTCTTTGAAAAACCGTTGATATAGTTTCTTAAATTGCTTGCGATGTTATCAGGGTCTGCCAGTAATTTTTCAAAATCATATTTGCTTGTATTGTTGAATTTCTGTTTCGATATTTTATTCAAAACAGGGTCCATATTTTGAAGTCCTGTTTTCTTTAAAGCTTCATACTCTGTCAATACTTCTTCCTTAGTTTCTGCCAAAACACAATCGAATCTTCTAAGAACAGCCATCGGGAGAATTACGTCTCCATACTGCTCTTTTTTGTAAGGACCTCTTAAAAGCTCTGCTATGCTCCATATAAAATTAACCTTGTCTTGAAAGTTGGTCAAATATATCACTCCTGCTGCATGTATTATAAATTTTTTAAATCTAACTTTTATCAGATTTAATATCGTATGTACAAAATTATACCAAGCCATATGTTAATATTCTATATTTATTTCGGTTTTCCTTTGTTTCGGGTATCTTGCGGAGAATTTTCCACATAAAAAGCACCTAGAAAGTAAAATTGTTTACTTCGAGGTGCTCATAAAATCCACTTTCTTTCTATATTTCTATGGCAGAGGTGAAATAGCAGCAGGACAAAGGTCAGCAGGGCTAGGATATC
>NZ_MPPE01000047.1:0-11348 GCF_001896645.1 Tepidanaerobacter sp. EBM-49 | reverse complement strand
ATCCAAGATATCAAAATTAGATTCAGTTACCCTAGAAGTTATAATCGATGACATCTTTGACTATGAAAGCTTAGATGATGTAAAAAAGTATATTAACTAAAGGTGTCAGGCACTCACTTATACACTTATTAAGTAACTGATACACAAGAGAACTGACCTTAGCTGGTTGGTTCTTCTTTTTTTAACCAGCCAATTAGGTAGGCTTAAAAAATATTAGCTTACCCGGAGGCGTCTTTCTTATCATTATACCGTTATTTTTATCTACTCTTGGGAAACGTAGTATTTTTAAATGCTCTGAAGATGTCCTTTTTATGCCTTAAATCAAACATGGTATATTATTATTTTTACTGTATAATATAATTAAAAGCAATCTAAGAAGTAAAAGGATAGGCGCACGGAGGTAAATATGGTATTTAATATGGATAGCATTAAAGAGGCTTTGAAAAAAGATAAGATAAAGTGGAGTGGACATATTTTAACTAGAACAGCACAGAGGGACTGACCCCTTGTGCTGAGAATCCGATTTCTTTTATGTGGGACATTTCAATGGTCTCGGGCGGACTCCTTATGTTAGACAGCCTTAAAATTAGAATCCATTGTGGAAGAAATAAAGAAAAACAAAGCAGAAGTATTTATCGTAAACTACAGTGAAATGGTAGCTTAAAGTTTTTAGCCCTAGAGCACTTGCTTTAGGGCTTTTTCTCTACCTGATTTAGGTGAGTAAATGCAAGAAATCTGCATCTAAGGAACATAGTGCGCATTTAAAAACGAGTGCAACCAAGACCCGCAAAATAGAATATATCCTTACTCCAGATACAAATAAGTGTTGAGAAAGCAAAAAGCGATTTGTACAATTTTTTAGATTTTCCTTGATAAAAATTGATATCTATACTACAATATAGTTAACCGATTAGTTAAGTTAACTAAATGGTTAAGTTGGGTGGCGATGCGGGGCGTGAAATTTAAATATAAAAGCCGAACGGTAGAAAAATACTTCAGCAATTTTGAATTGATGAAAAAGAAAATAGGAATAGATTTAACAAGAAGTATAAAAAAGCGCTGTGATCAATTAAAAGCTGCTGTTAATTTCGATATCTACCTCAGTACCGGGCTGGGGAAACCTCATTCGTTGTCCGGCAATTTACAGGGATATTACGGAATTACTATTTCTGGCAATATTAGACTTATAGTCAAGCCTGATGCCGAAAATTTAGATTCCGCTTCTTTAAAAAATTGTGATTTGATTGTTATAGGAGGAGTGATGGATTACCATGGCCAAAAACAAGAGTGGCTTATCTCGTGAACTTATTATTCATCCGGGAGAGACTTTAAAAGAAGTCCTCAAAGAGCGGGGGATGAGTCAGAAAGAATTAGCTTTAAGAACTAATGTGACAGAACCACATGTCAGCAATGTAATTAAAGGTCAAAAAGATATATCAGTTGCTTTTGCCAAAAAATTAGAGTATGCCTTAGGCATTGACGCTAGTTTCTGGATCAATCTGCAGGCTAATTATGATAAAGAGCTGGCAGATTTTGAAGATATCAATGCCATCTCAGATGATGAGCTTAAGATTGCCGAAAATTTAAAGAATATCGTAAAACACCTTAAACAAAAGGGATTAATAAACCAAGAAGCACAGGGACCAATGCTTGTTGTTTGGCTGAGGAAACTTTTAAATGTCAGCAGTCTAAAACAAATTCCAGAGCTATTTCAAGCGGGTGCTTATCGCTTGGAGACGGCTACTAGTGTGAATCCATATGTTTTGTTTACATGGCTGAGAATGTGCGACTTGATAATAGATGACCAGAAGATTGAGCAAGAACTTGATACAGATAAGTTGAAACAAAAAATCCCCCTGATAAAAGAACTAATGTTTGAAGAAAATGTGGCTAAAATTCAGTCCCGGCTAAAAGCTTACTTGGCTGATTGTGGAATCAAATTTTCAATCGTTAAACACTTTAGGGGTGCTCCGGTTCAGGGTGTGATTAAAAAGAACGATGACGGTACTTTAAGCTTGATCATGACCACTAGGCGAAAATTTGCAGATATCTTTTGGTTCACATTCTTTCATGAAATCGGACACATCATTAACGGAGATGTTGAGGACAAATTAATCGATTATGACTTTACAAAAAGTGAAGCAGAAGATAGAGCAGACAAATTTGCCGCAAATACTTTGCTCGATGCGGAGGAATATGATAAGTTTGTGCAAAAAAGAGATTATTCATTGCCTAATATCAAGCGATTTTGTGCTAAGCAGAATATACCTCCCTACATTCTTATTGGTAGGCTCCAAAAAGATAAACACCTTAAATATTATCAATACTCGGATGAGAAAGTCAGCTACGAATCGAGGGGGAACTGAATAATAGTGATTTTGAGGGACTAAAACAGCACAGAGGGACTGACCCCTTGTGTTAAATACAAAAAACCCTTGCGAGTTTAATCACAAGGGTTTTAGATTTCTTATTTGGTGGAGCTGATGGGATTCGAACCCACAACTTCTACAATGCCATTGTAGCACTCTCCCATTGAGTTACAGCCCCATTTTAAATTAATGAGTATTATCTACCATATAAAAACTTATAGCTAAGATGCTCTCCCAGCTGAGCTATATCCCCGGAAACTTTTACAGACGCTTATCAGTATACCACTTTTGCAGGATATGTCAAGACAAAAAACCAAGTAGTCAGTTCTTGCTGAACGCCTTGATATATATGGTATGGTGGGCGCGGCAGGTTTCGAACCTGCGACCTCTTGAATGTGAGTCAAGCGCTCTCCCCCTGAGCTACGTGCCCATATATGGTGGAGATAAGGGGGATCGAACCCCTGACCTTCTGATTGCGAACCAGACGCTCTCCCAGCTGAGCTATATCCCCAATTTCCAAAATTAAAGTGCGACAGCAAATTTATTATAATATAAAACGTGACAAAATTCAAGAGCCGCAATTTCCTATTTTAGCGGCGAGATTTTATTGAGTTTTGCTCGCCTCTTTGTTATATTGATGGTAAGGCAAATAATAGGAGATGAATTTCGTGAAATTCAAAGGCGGATATACTAATTATGGCCAAACTATTGGCATACTAATGCTTGACACGATTTTCCCAAGGCTCCCGGGCGATATAGGAAACGCTGAAACATTTGATTTTCCGGTAAAATATAAAATAGTTAAAGGCGCCCGACCAAACAAAATAATGGGAATAGGTGTGGGATGGTCTTCTTACGATATTCCTGTTATAATAAAGGGGATGAAAGAAGACGCGATATTTCCGTCGGTTTTTATAGGGAACAAGCCTGACCTGGATTTGGAAATATTAAATTATGAAATCAAGGAAATGACAGAAGAATTTATCACCGAAAATCCCGACGCCGGAGCTATTGTTTTGGAATGCACTAACATGTGTCCTTTTACCCGGATGATACATGATATATCAGGCCTTCCTGTTTTTGACATAAACAATCTTGTAAACTTCATTCATTATTCAGTAAAGCCAAGAAAATATATTATTTAAATAATGGAGGCGAATGTTAAAGTGAAAGTTGGGTTAATTGGTTTACCTACAGTGGGGAAGACCACTTTTTTTAATTTACTTACACATGCAGGAATTGAGACCAGCGCTTTCCAAAGCGGAAAACTGGATGCGAATTTTGGCCTTGCAAAAGTTCCGGACGAAAGGGTGGATTTTCTAGCCGAAATCTACAAGCCGAAAAAGGTTACATATGCACAGATAGAAGTTACAGACATACCGGGCCTTACAAGAGGAGAAGGGAAAGGCGGCAACCAGTTTCTGGATAATATAAGGAAGGTGGACTGCCTGGTTCACATAGTAAGGGCGTTCAAGGACGAAAATGTAATACACCCGGAAGGCTCCATAGATGTTTTAAGGGATATAGAAAATATTAATTTGGAACTTCTTTTAGCAGACCTGCAGCTTGTGGAAACAAGGCTTGAACGAATAAATACCAGTAAAAAGATTACCAAAGAGGCCGAAGCCGAAAGAGAAATTTTGAAAAAACTTCGTGAGCCTTTGGAAAATGAGGTAGGAATTTCTGATATAGAACTTTCCGATGAAGAGAAAAAAATGATAGAACATCTGGATTTTTTTACTGCAAAACCGATGATAATAGTGGTAAATATTGACGAAGACCAGCTGGTAAACGGGTGGGAACAAAGAGAAGAAGTGCTCAGATACTGTAAAGAGAAAAATCTTCCGGTGCTTGAGATAAGCGCAAAGACAGAGGTAGAGCTCAGCGAGCTTGACGAAGAAGACAGGGCTGAGTTTATGAAGGAACTGAATATTAAGGAGTCTGGAATAGATATGCTGGCAAAGGCTATTTACGAAAAGCTGGATCTCATATCTTTTTTGACTGCCGGCGAAGATGAGGTCAAAGCATGGACAATAAAGAAGGGAACAAATGCGAAGGCTGCTGCAGGCAAGATCCATTCTGATATAGAGCGGGGATTTATAAGGGCAGAGGTAATCAACTTTAAGGATTTTAAAGAATGCGGCGGAAGTATGGCAAAAGCTCGGGAACTTGGAAAGCTCCGGCTTGAAGGCAAAGAGTATATCGTACAGGACGGCGACATTATCAATTTCCGATTTAATGTTTGATTTGACTGAAAAAATCCCTTGTGATATATTTATGACAAAGCAAACTCAAACGGGGTGATATTTTTGGACCAACCCGATGAAATAAAAAGGGTTTCAGTAGCTGTAATAAAGCGGCTTCCTAAATACTATGAGTGCTTGGGGAATTTGTTAAAGAACAACGTGGAGCGGGTTTCATCCCAAGAACTTAGTAAAATTTTAGGTTTTACCGCATCCCAAATAAGACAGGATTTAAACAATTTCGGCGAATTTGGCCAGCAAGGCTATGGCTACAATGTTCAGCAGCTTTATCTTGAAATATCTAAAATTTTAGGTTTAGATACAGTGCATAAGATGGTTCTTATAGGAGCGGGGAATCTTGGCCAGGCTTTGGTAAATTATGGCGAGTTTAGAACCCATGGCTTTGATATAGTGGCGGTTTTTGATACAAATCCTGCTTTGATAGGCCGTAAAATTAATAATGTCCCTATATATTCGACAGAAGAGATTGAATATTTTATTAAAGAGAACGAGATAGATATTGCGGTAATGACAGTGCCAAAAGGCGAAGCTGAAAAAGTCGCAGGTATCCTTGAAAAAACTCGCATTCGAGGCATTTGGAATTTTACACCGGTAGAAATCAAACTTGAAAATGAAGATATTCTTATAGAAAATGTGCATTTAATCGACAGCCTCTTTACTTTAAGCTATCGAATAAACGAAAATAAGCTTCAGAAAAGGCTTTTAAAGCAAAAACGAAAAATCTTTCCTAGGCCGTAGATAAACAACCGCTTATGTGATAGAATAAAGTTAATATGAAGCATAAAGAAGGTAATGGGCTTGAAAAAAACACTCAACCTCATATTAATTTTATTTATGATTTTTGTGCTTGCAGGCTGCAGCGGCAATTCACCGGGAGCAGAGCCTTTAGGTCAAGCTGCAGAGCCTCCTGCGGAAAATATGGCTTTTATATATTATATAAAGTCGAGCTTTCTTGTGCCGGTAAGCTATAATATCGATGTAAATTCAGACAATTATATAGAAAAGGTCAGCACTACCATTAATTTGCTGTTTTCAGGCGATGTGCCGGAAGGATTTGAAAGCGGCGTATCAGGTGTAAAGATAAATAGTTTGAATATAAATCAGGATATTGTATCAGTGGATGTTTCTCGGGAATTAACTGAACTTGCAGTAAAACAAATCGTCTATACCCTTACAGAGTGTGACAATATCCTTCATATAAATATCAGCGTAAATGGCAAACCTTTTGCGAGCATGCTGGAAAGACCTAAGTTCATAAACCCGGTAAACCCGGAGCAATACGCACAAGACAAGGACAATCCGGCAGAACTTAGTAAATACATTACTGTCTATTATACCGATAGTAACAAAAAATATTTAATTCCTTTGACTATCAAGACCGATAAAACATCGGCGGAAGACAGGGCAAAAGAAGCACTAAGATATTTGTCAGAAGGTATAGAGGGAATAGAGGGCATAAGTGTTTTTCCAAACAAAATGAAAATCAGGGAATTTCAAATAAAAGACGGAACAGCGGAGATTGACCTGGATTTAGATGCGCTTTTTGCATTTAATGATGAAGTTCAGTATGCCGAAATTGCAATAGATTCTGTAGTGCGAACCCTTACTTCTATCGACGGCATTGACCAGGTTCAGCTTTTAGTAAATGGCAAGAAGCTAGATTACGTTACGAGCAATATGAGCATTAAAGACCCGATCAAACCTGAAAAATGGTATAATAAGGTAAAATAGGAAATTCAGCGCCTTGAGAGGAAGGCTGTTTTGAGCGGTAAAGCTTTAAACAGTCTTTATTTGTCTTTTTCATATTTTACAATTTGATTACACTTATTTTTTTATAGAGGATTTTAAGCTATAGAGTCGAAGTTATTAATATGTGATTTATTATTACTAGACTAACTGCAGCTATCATAGGAGGTTTTCAAAGACATGCTAAAGAAAATATTTGCCGCAGCCGCAATCTTTCTTTTATTTATAGGCCTTCCCGCATACGCTCTTGCAGATGCAAAGCCTATCGAAATTTACATAAATGGACAAAAAGTTGATTCCGATGTGCCACCGGTTATAGTAAATGATCGGACACTGGCACCTGTGCGAGTTATTTCTGAAAACCTGGGGGCACAGGTTGCCTGGGACAATACAAACAGGCTGGTGAAAGTTGCCACGGCTTCCAAAAATATTACACTAAAGATTGATGATAAAAAAGCAGTAGTAGATGGGCAAGAAATCACCCTTGACGCCCCTGCCACAATAGTAAACGACAGGACGCTGGTACCCCTGCGATTTTTAAGCGAATCCCTAGGAGCTGATGTAACTTGGGACAATGATCAGCGCAGAGTCGTAATAAACAGCGTCAAAACTAAGATAACGGGTTTTTCCTATGAAGTAGTGGATGGCAAACCTGCAGTTGTAATTACGGGAGACGGACCGCTGAACTACAGTGAAGTAAATACTGATATTGCGGGTAAGTTTGCAATCGACGTTGAAGCGAACCTTGGAACAAAGGAAAACGTTTTTGATGTGGACAGTGAATTTTTAGATAAGGCGATTGCAGGGGAAATATCAGTGGATCCTCCTACTGCACGAATTGTTTTAAATCTAAAATCTGCAGCTAGTCCTAAAATAAGCAGCTCATCAGATAAAAAGAACTTGTATCTGACTTTTGATACCGTTTTAAAAGATGTGACGGCAAAGAAAGACGACGGAGATTTAAAGGTAAATATAGAAGCAGCAGACAGCTGTACCATAAATTATTTTCTCCTTTCAAACCCCGACAGACTGGTGCTTGATATCAAAAATATCAAACTGGGAGAGAAAACCTCGGTGGATACACCGGACAACGATTTCGTAGAAAATATAAGGCTGGGGCAATTTTCCGATGATACTGTGCGCGTAGTTTTTGACTTAAAGAAGGACGCTGCTTATCAAGTAAGTCAAAACGGCAGCGATATATCGGTTGTTTTTTCTAAAATTGATACCATCACGAATATTGAGGTTACAAATCAAGGCGGAGTAGCATTTATAGATATTGATGCTGACGGCAAAATCAATTATGAATTTACCGAAGGAAAAAATAAGAAGAAGTTTAAACTTACTGCGTATAATGCAGGACTTGGAGAAGATTTGGCAAACAGCGGAACAATAAATGTAAACAATGGAGTAATAGACAGGATAGAGTTTTCAAAGATAAAAGACGGAAATGCCAGCAATCTTGAAATCACATTCTATGCTGCTTCTTACTCTACGGGGCAGCTGCTGTCAAATTCTCCATCATCCCTTATAAGGCTTGAAATGTACCCATCACAAACAGCTGCCGAAGGCCTGCTTACAGGAAAGAAAATAGTAGTGGACCCCGGCCATGGCGGCAGCGAGTGCGGAGCTTTGGCAAATGGTGTGCAGGAAAAGGACATTAATCTGGGAATTGGTCTTAAGCTTGCAAAAGTTCTTGAAGATAACGGCGCCGAAGTCTATATGACAAGAGATGATGATACATACGTGGGCTTGTATGAAAGAGCGAATATGGCAAATGATTTAAACGCCGACCTGTTTATAAGCATACACAGTAATGCCACAACCGGTTCCACTCCTTCCGGAACCGAAACCCTATATTATCCCACGGCAGAAAAGAAACTTCTTGCCCAGGCAGTGCAAAAAGCTTTGATAAGTGCCATAAATTTAAACAATAGAGGAATAGTAGAGCGCCCGGGCCTTGTAGTTACCAGAGAGACAAAGATGCCCTCAGTATTGGTGGAAGTCGGCTTTATGACAAATCCCAACGATTTTGCGCTTTTAATGGATGACAGCTTCAGACAAAGAGCCGCCGAAGGGATATGCCAGGGGATAATCGATTATTTCAGCCAAAAGACTGATTGACACCAAAATTAGGGTCTGATATGATATGTTTGATTTTTACATGTGGGGGGAGATGCTTTGTTAGCTTCAATCGGCGGGTATCTGCTGATCTTTCTTGCTCGTGTGTCTGATGTTTCCTTGTCAACCGTCAGAACACTGATGATTGTCAGAGGAAAGGGAGTCATAGCAGGCTGCATAGGATTTTGCGAAGTTATCATATACATAACCGCGCTTAACAAAGTGGTAAATAGCCTGGACAATCCTTTAAACCTTCTGGCTTATGCATTGGGTTTTGCGACAGGAAATGTGGTGGGAAGTTTTATCGAAGAAAAACTGGCAATAGGTTTGATGACAGTTCAGGTTATTACAGAACGCGAGGATCTTTGTTTACTGATTCGAAATATGAATTTTGGTGTTACAGTTTTGGAAGGCAAAGGAAAAGAAGGGCCGAAAAAGGTCCTTATTGTATCTTTACCGAGGAAGGACCTTGACAGCCTTTTGAAGGTTATAGAGGAAAATGACAATTCCGCCTTTGTTACCGTTATGGATACCAGAGCGACAAAAGGCG
Organism: Tepidanaerobacter sp. EBM-49; assembly: GCF_001896645.1. Taxonomy (NCBI): domain Bacteria; kingdom Bacillati; phylum Bacillota; class Clostridia; order Thermosediminibacterales; family Tepidanaerobacteraceae; genus Tepidanaerobacter; species Tepidanaerobacter sp. EBM-49. The sequence continues at coordinate 2,298 of NZ_MPPE01000047.1, read as the reverse complement.
GATATTTTAGGCGTACCATCAAAGAAAAATAGGACTGTTGAAAGATTTAGAGAGGATGATATTTTTTTGCAAAGAGCAGATGGAAGGGCTTATGACGAAATAAGGCCCATAACTATAACAAGACATTTTAACAAATATGCAGAAGGATCAGTGCTTATCGAAGCCGGAGATACGAAAGTAGTCTGCACGGCTACGGTAGAGGATAAAGTTCCTCATTTTCTCAGAGGAAAGGGGCAAGGCTGGATAACTGCCGAGTACTCTATGCTTCCTAGGGCCACAGGTGTTCGAAATGTGCGGGAGACACTAAGACCCAGCGGCAGAACTATGGAAATCCAAAGACTTATAGGCAGGGCACTGCGGTCAGTAGTTGATCTTACTGCATTAGGCGAAAGAACTATATGGCTTGATTGCGATGTACTTCAAGCTGACGGAGGCACGCGAACGCTTTCAATAACCGGGGCGTTTATTGCTATGGCAGATGCCGTAAAGACCTTGATTGACAGCAAAACAATTGAGGCAAGTCCCATCAGAAACCATGTGGCGGCTATTAGTGCCGGCATTGTAAATGGCTATAAGATGCTTGATTTGAATTTTGAAGAGGATTCATGCGCCCAAGTAGATATGAATATGGTTATGACCGATAAAGGGCAGATAGTAGAGATACAGGGAACAGGAGAGGCATTTCCTTTTACTAGGGAAGAATTAAATGATCTGATGGATCTTTCATTTAAAGGCATCTCTGAACTTATAAGGATACAAAAACGGATACTGGAGGATATTTAGAGAAAAGGCCTATGGAACTGGTGATTGCTACAAAAAACAAAGGCAAATTTTTAGAGTTTCAAAGAATGCTGGAGGATATTCCCGTAAAGCTCATGTCGCTGGAGGATTTTCCGGAGATTGAAATTACCGAAGATGGCGCAACTTTTGAGGAAAACGCCCTTTTAAAAGCTAAAATAACTTGCGCAAAAACCGGGATGCCGGCATTGGGAGATGATTCCGGCCTTAGAGTGCAAGCGCTTTCGGGAAGGCCCGGGGTTTTTACGGCCCGGTATGCGGGGCAAGGGGCCTCTGACAAAGATAATATTGAAAAACTCCTTAACGAACTTAAGGATGTACCTTTCGAAAAAAGGCAAGCTGAATTTGTATGCGTGCTGGCTCTTGTGCTGCCTGATGGAAGGACCTTTATTGAGGAAGGAAAGTTGGAAGGATACATAGCTTTGGAGCCTGCAGGGTGCGACGGATTTGGTTATGATCCGATTTTCTTTGTCCCACAGTTGGAGAAAACCCTTGCTGAAGCAGGACCTCAAGCAAAGGATGCAATTAGTCATAGGGCAAAGGCCATAAAGAAAATGAAGACACACCTTATCAATATATCTCAAGGAGGCAAAGCTTGAAAATAGGAGTGCTTAGCGACACTCACGGCATGAAGAACGCTACACAAAAAGTCTTGGAATACATGAGTGAAACGAATAAAGAAATTGATACCATAATTCATGCAGGCGATTTAGTATCTGATGCAAAATTTATTGAAAGATTGGGATACAAGGTATACTGTGTTGCGGGAAATTGCGATCCCATAGGTATAGCACCTGCTGAAAGACTTATAGAAATTGAAGGAAAAAAGATTTTTCTGGCTCATGGCCATACTTATCAGGTAAAATATGGCGTAAATAGGCTTTTGGAGCGAGCAAAGAATCTTTCAGCCGAAATCGTTATATTTGGCCATACTCATATTCCCGAAAACTTAAAAGTTGCCGGAGTGCTGCTGTTTAACCCCGGCAGCGTAACTTTGCCAAAGCAAGGCGGACCGGGGACTTTCGGGATTTTGGAAATTGCCGGAAAAGATGTTTTTGCGCACCATGTGCAGGTCAAATAACGGGTTTGAAATACCGGAGAAATTATGTTAAAATTATCTTGACGCAAAAAGTTATTTAATGTATACTATAGATTGTCTCAAAGATGACGGGGCATAGCGCAGTTTGGTAGCGCACATGGTTTGGGACCATGGAGTCGGGGGTTCAAATCCCTCTGCCCCGACCATGCGGGAATAGCTCAGCTGGCTAGAGCGTCAGCCTTCCAAGCTGAATGTCGCGGGTTCGAATCCCGTTTCCCGCTCCATCTTATTAATGCGCCCGTAGCTCAGCTGGATAGAGCAACGGACTTCTAATCCGTGGGTCGGAGGTTCGAATCCTCTCGGGTGCGCCATTGTGGTGGGTATAGCTCAGCTTGGTTAGAGCGCCAGATTGTGGCTCTGGAGGCCGTGGGTTCGAATCCCACTATCCACCCCATAATTTT
>NZ_MPPE01000051.1:0-56212 GCF_001896645.1 Tepidanaerobacter sp. EBM-49 | reverse complement strand
TAAGTCAACTGCAACTCCATTATCAGTGTTAACTACTTCGCATAAATATTTCACACTGATTAATTTTTTTACCTCTTTCTGCTTTTTCAGTTCTTCTACCAAGTTCATATCAATGTCATCAAAAAACAGATTATAATCTCCATGTAAATTTTTTGCTTCTCTTATCTGACTATCATATCCCGAATCTCTGATTACAAGCATTGAAAAGATTAGCATAACCGCTAATCCCACACCTGCCAAAAGTGGTATAGTTTTTCCTTTTTGCTTTTTTATATAGGAAAAAGCCAATTTAATTATCATCAAACTTCCCACCTCATCTTTGTATTTCTCATAAATATTTAAGGCTCATGATACTATGTCATACAAAATACTTCTCCAAGCAATTTAAAAAATAAATACTTTATTAAATATCATATTTGCCTCCGTACACCTATCCTTTTACACTTAAATTGCTTTTAATTACATTATACAGTAAACAATAATATATATCATCCCTGATTTAAGGAATGGAAAAGGCCATCTTCAGGGGGTTTAAGAATTCTGCATTTCCTTGGAATTGATAAAAGTAACGATATAATGATAATAAGAAAGAACCCCACAAGTATTTCTACCTGTGAGGTCCAAAACCCGCTGGTTGCCGTGTTCGTCAGTTTTCGACAAAACTCGGGCGGTGCCAGGCACCTTTGAAAAAAAAGAAGAACCAACCGGTTAAGGTCAGTTCTTCTTGATTGCTACTGTTTCTTATAACACAGAGTGACTGTCCCCTTGTGTTCCCTAAATATCTAATTCAAGTACTACCGCAACCGTTACATTTTCAGTAAGATTTGTGAGTGTAAATGTAGTTCCTGTAGCGCCAGCTACTGCTGTTCCATTTACAGTCCATTCTTTTACTCTATATCCTGCATCTGGTGTTACTGTAAACACTATATCTTTTCCTACTAATACAGTTGCACCTGTAGTGATCGTTGTTCCATCAACTTTTGCTGTTAATGTTCCATTAGCTGGGTTTGTAAATGTTACTGTTTTAGTTGGAAGTGCTTCAAGTACAACTGCAACTGTTGCATTAGCCTTAACATTGCTAAGTGTAAACTTAGTTCCTGTTTGGCCAGCTACTGCTGTTCCATTTACAGTCCATTCTTTTACTCTATATCCTGCATCTGGAATAGCTAGGAATACAACATCCTTTCCTTCCGCTACAAGGGCACCTGTGCTGATTTCGGTTCCATCAACGGAAGCTTTAAGTTTACCGCTAGTTGGATTTGCAAATGTTATTGTATATTCAGGAATCGCTTCAAATGCAACTGTTACAGTTTTTGCTTCCTTGACGTTTGTAAGTGTGAACGTATTTCCTTTTTCTCCAGCTACTGCTGTTCCATTTACAGTCCACTCTTTTACTCTATATCCTGCATCTGGTGTCGCTGTAAATACTACGTCTTTACCTTCTTTTACTTGAGCTACAGATGTAACTGCTACTCCATCAACTTTTGCTGCTATTGAGCCGTTGCTTCCAGTTACGCTAAATGTAACTGCATATTTAGGAGTTGCTTTTGCGATGAAGTTTGTGCTTGCTAATGCTGTATTTAAGTCTTTCAGGTTGTATAGTTCTGCCGTTCCAATATCTCCAGCAGTAAATGCACTATCTCCAAAGTCAGCTTTACCATTTACAACAGTTGCTGATTTAACAGTTGCTCCAACTTTTGTCATTACTACAAATGTATCTGTAGTTTTAGCATCTGATGGTAACGTTACATTGAATAGACCGTCAGCAATATAACTTACTGTTCCTGTTGTCGGTGGTGGATTACCTGCAGGTTTTTCACTTACTGTTGCAGCAATCAGTATGCCGTCATCTTCATCGAGAACATAGTTAATTGAGCCATCTTTATAATCACCAAGTTTTGCTCTAGTGATCTTCTTATCTAACTTTCCTTTGTCGTCTAAGCTATATAGTACTGCTCCACTATCAACTTTAAAAGTTCCTTTGCTAGTTGTTAGATAGCCGTCCTTATAGCTGACAATATCGGCAGTGGTAGAATCTGTTTTAACTACTGCCTCATCCTTATTGTTGAATTTAAACGCTACTACTGAGCCTTTCTCGAATTTGTCTACATCATCGATCTTATAGTCTTTTTCGCCTTCGCCGAAGACGTTGATTGTTGCATAGTATGAACCACCAGATTTATAAGGATCATCAGTTACTACGCCATAATAGATATCTTCTTCAACGCCTGAAAATTCTTTGTTAAGCATCACGATAAAGTCAGCATCGTTGCCGGTTCCTTTAAATACAACAGCTTCGTTACTGCTCTTAATATCTAGTGAGATAAACTTATCAGTTGTTATAACCGCGGGATCAAGCTCTCCGTCGCTGTTTAGCGCCTGCATAATAACTGTATCGCTTGTAACATAGAAGTTCTGAGAACCACCAACTGTAATAAGTTTCTTGTCGGGATCTTTTACGAGTTTTCCGACATATACGTCACTATTTAACACGCTGGTAGTCAACTTATCAGCGGGATAAGCCTTTACTACACTAGCATCTCCTTTTAATTGTGCAACTACAGACTTTTCTTTAGCAATTTCATTTGCAGAAGTTAATTTGTATTTTAATGCTGCATATGTGAGGTCGCTTCCAGTTTTGTAATAATCGAAACCTGTCAATTCATGGAATTCTGTTGAGCTTTCAGCTGTATAGTCTACTTCTTTGCCTTCTTTGTTGAAGACTGTGAGAGTGACATATCTTCCGTCTTTAGCATATGTTACTACCCCATAAAGATTGCCGCTGGTAGCTTTGGCTGCACCGGTAACCAGCATAACTTCGCCGTTGAGGTCGAGGACTGCTGTTACATCTTCATCAACAAAGTCTTCTACATTGTCAAGGCCTTCCCATACATCATAGTTGTCGCCTTTGTCAAGGGTAACTACGGCATCATTGCCCTTGTCATACCAGGTACCATCTATTTTGATGGAGTCTGCTTTTACAGCATCAACTTTGCCTTCTACTGAATTGTTGTTGACTACTATGTTAATCTCGTCGTCATCTTCCCAGTAGAAAATGGAAGAATATTCTTTAATATCCTTTACATCGGCTTTTGAAAAGTCAGGATTGTAAATATATACATCATCATAATCGCTAAGATCTATTTCGTCATCATCGCCGCTTGCGGCATCAACGAACTTAACAAGAGTCTTGTCAACTTCTGTTACTACGCCAGTTTCCTTAAATGAGAACACATTTGCGAATACCAACTTGCCACTTTCGCGAACAAATTTGCCATAAGCGTCTGCCGGTATCTTTGAAAAATCTGTTACTTTGCTGAAGTTTACATAAGCTTCTGCGCCGCTTGCTACATCAAATGTGTCGTCTGCAACTTTAAGTTCGATTTCGTCTTTAGCCGGTGTTCCTGTTACTGTGTCAAGAAGAATGTCCTTAGCATTTGTGGAGATATCAACAAATACTATCTCGTCATCATCATTGATCCATGCATCGACTTTAAGTCCAAATAGTGCTTCAGGTGTTTCATCTGTTAAGAGTGTGTAAACATCGGAATTTGTCTCATTGCCCTTGCTGTCGTATTCTGTAAGCTCTACTTCATCTTCGTCAAGAGCACTGTCGGTTCTTGCGATTGCTGTAACTCTTACATCGTCATATTCGTCAACTTTCATCTTGGATAAGAAGGTGGTGTTTTCATCTTCTTCATACTGCTTTAGATCGCCATAACCTGTTTGTTTCAGGTGTGCAACGGTTAAGGAGTTGTCGACCATCATTACTACATCGCCGCGGATTGCAGGAGCATCCGGTGATGCGCTGACATCGTCAAACAGTCCTAGATCGTCGGCTTTGCCCATTACGCCTGCGGGCCATGGTGCGCCTTCAACTGTTACGCCGTAGTTCATTGCATATAATAACATTTTTGCCATTTCAGCATATGTTACATTGGCGTTTCCTCTGAAGGTTCCATCAGGATAGCCGTTGATGATTCCCTGGCCTACTCCCAGATTTATGTAGCCTGTTGCCCACTGCAGTGAGGGATCGGCATTTGCATCGGCAAACTTAGTCTGTCCCTTCATTAGGCTTGCAGAAGTTTCCAGGCCGGAGATTCTGACAACTATGGCCAGGGCCTCTGCTCTTGTGATGGGTTTGTCTAAGTTTAGATTGCCTTGGTCGTCGCCCTTTAAGTATCCGAGGGCCATTGCTCTTACTACTTCTTTGGGTAGATTCTCATCAGTTACTTTTGCTGAAGAAGAAGTAGCTGCAAACCCTACTGTGAATGTGCTGAGCACAAACGCGAATACTAATAGGGTGACAAGTAATTTTTTTGCTTTCTTCATACTCAAATCCTCCTTTTAATTTTAAGAGATATTACTAAATTCCAGATAAAGGCATTTTACATTCCTCTCGGTGTTATCTCCCTCCCTTTCCAAATAGTTATTGAAAACATTGAAGGGCCATGAAACACTGAAACAGAGCAACTATAAATGTAACATTACGTGTTGATTTATAATTGCTCGCCGAAATTGAAAGTTAAAGAGAAACTTTAACTTTTATCAAGGTGTCAATGTCCCGCATCTAGCAATATTATAGCATCGGTCAGGTAAGTGGTCAACATTTTTGACAAAATGTAACACAAATGTAATATCTAAAAGCAGTGTTATTTCTCGCCTGCAACGAATTTCTTGGCGTTTTCAGCCATGTTCTTCAAGGATTCTTTGACCTTGCCGTGAAATTCTTCTGCCGGCATCCCTGTCATAATCTCTATAACATCATCAAAGGTTTCGGCAGCATAAATATGGAACTTTCCTTCTTCGGCAGCCGATACTACCTCAGGTTTTAGCATAAGGTTTGTAATGTTTTGGCAAGGAATTACAACGCCTTGGGTTCCGGTAAGCCCCTTGAGCTTGCATGCATGATAAAAACCTTCAATTTTATAAGTAGTACCGCCTACCGGCTGAATCCTTCCGTGCTGGTCAAGGGAACCTGTAACTGCTATATCCTGACGCACAGGCACCGAAGATATGGCAGAAAGCAGCGCGATAAGTTCCGCGCAAGTTGCGCTGTCGCCCTCAACCCCACCGTAGTTTTGTTCAAAGGTAAGGCTTGCAGATATGCTAAGAGGTATATCCTTTGCATACTTTTCGCCCAGATAACCTGTAAGGATCATAACAGCCTTGTCGTGAATCTTGCCGCTCATCTTTACTTCCCGCTCGATGTTCACCACACCGGAATTACCAAGATACGCTCTTGCGGTAATGCGAGAAGGCTGGCCGAAGATGTAGTCTATAGTATCTAGCACCGAAAGCCCGTTAACTTGGCCGATAGCAGTGCCTTCCGTGTCTACCAGTATTTCTCCTCTTTGAATCGCAGAAAGCAGGCGCTCTTCTATGCGGTTGGAGCGGTAGACCTTTTCTGCCACAGCCTTTTCTACATCTTCCTTGTCTGCGATGCTCTTTTCGGCAAGCTGAGCCCAGGTGCTTGCTTCATAAAGCACATCTAGGATTTCATTAAATCTTGTGGAAAGTTTTGTCTTGTCTTCTGCAAGGCGGGAGCTGTAGTCTATAATCTCGGCAACACCGTCCGGATTAAAGTCCAAAAGTCCCCTTGTTTTTACGATGTCTGATATCAGCTGAGCATATTTTTTAATGTTTTGGGCGTTCCGGTCCATCTCTACATCAAAATCGACTTTGACCTTAAAAAGTTTCTTGAAATCTTCATCATACACATTTAGCAGGCTGTAGATATAGGGGTTTCCGATAAGGATAACCTTAACATCTATGGGAATTGCCTCAGGCCTTAATGTAACAGTTGGGAAAAGCAGGTATTCCTGACCTATATTTTCTGGCCTTGACTCGCCGTTTGTAAGCGTTCTCTTTAGGGCATCCCAAGCATAAGGCTCCTTAAAAAGATCTGCAGCTTCAATGATAAGATAGCCGCCGTTTGCTCGGTGGATCGCACCGCTTTTTATAAGCATAAAATCTGTGACTACAGTGCCAAAGCGGGCCTTACCCTCTACTTTTCCAAAAAGGTTGTAATATGTAGGATTTGTCTCGAAGATGACAGGGGCGTGGGTAGTAGATTTGTTGTCGACAAAGACATTCACCTGATACCTTTGGAAAAACTCCGACGGAGCAGGGCCCGGATAAAAAGGCAGAAATTCCATGCCTTCCGGCCTTTCCTTTTTCTCTTCCTTTATAATACCCAGGTTTTCTACGATATCATCTTTTGCCGCCTTAAGATATTCCAGAACTTTTTCATAATCGCTGTAATCTTTCATCACATCCTCAAAAAGAGGGCTTATTACTGCAAGAGCGGTATCCTCCTCTAATTTTACCATTTCTTCTCTGACGGCTTTGTCAAGAGAGCGCATTTTTCGCATGGCTTCATCGATCTCATTTTGAATCTTCCGGCCTTTTTCTTCCAGTATTTTCTTCTGTTCAGGAGTAAGCGCCTCATATTCTTCCTGGCTCATGGGTTTTGGAGGTATTTCTCTAAAAGACAGCGGTATAGCTATGATGCCCTGGACGGTTTTTTGAAGCAGAAATCCTTCCGCTTTGGCAATTTCATCCAGTTTGGAAAGAATCTCCATGGATTTTTGCTGATACCGTTCAATAATCTCCTGCCGCTGTTTTTCGAAGCTTTCATCGGCGAAGGCTCTGGCTATCTCAGAACGGATATCTTCGATTAGTTTTTCCATATCTTTTGCAAATTCAGAGCCTTTTCCCGCCGGCAGGCTTATGGCAATGGGCTTTTCCGGTTTTGCAAAGTTGTATACATAGACTATATCATTTGGGACAGGTTTTGATTCGGCAGCTTTTGTGACCGCTGCCCTTGCATAGCTTGTCTTGCCGGTGCCGGTAAGACCTGTCATAAAAATGTTGTAGCCTTTAAGGTCTATCTTGAGGCCAAACTCCATAGAACGCACAGCCCGCTCCTGACCTATTATATCTGTTGGAGGGACCAGCTCTTTTGTGGTTTGAAAAGTAAAAATAGACTTATCGCATTTTTCTCTTAGCTGATCATGTTTAAGTTTTGTCAGCATATACGCACCTTCTCATGATTTTTTTATTTGCCTGAAAAAGTTAACCACATTTTGTCTTGCCTTGCGGTATGCCGGGATCACGCTTACCCAAAGATAATAAAAAAACGGCGAAAACGGCATATCAAACTCACCTATAAATTCGACAAACTCACCGCCAAATCCTTTTTTAAATCTGTAAAGTCCGTAAAGTGGATTGTCAGGAGAGGTGTCGCCGGAAACCCCACGAAAATCATACATGGTGCAGTTATTCTCTTTCGCCCACTGAATCATAGCCCACTGAAGGGCATAGTTCGGCATTACATTGCGGTCCTCGTTAGAAGATGCTCCGTATATATACCAGGCCTTGTCGCCGAATATGAAAGCTAAAGTTCCGGCTATATACTTCCCTTCGTATTCTGCCATAAAAAGTCTTGCCATACCGCTTTCTACAAGAATATCCCAAAGGGTTTCAAAGTATTCAAAACTCCTTACTAAAAACTTGTCTCTTATGCAGGTTTCCTGCAGTATTTCATAAAACGGCTTTAAATCCTCTTTTGTGCCAACCTTGACTTTAACTCCCCTTCGCTCTGCAAGGCGGATATTGTAGCGGGTCTTACTGTGAAAATTAGCTGCCACATCCTCCAGCGGCTCGCTGATGTCCAGGCGGAACACAAACTTCGGCTGGACGCCTTCAAAGTCCTTGCCGGAATCCACCGGTTTAAATCCCAGGGACTTTAGATTGCGGACAACTTCATTGTTAGGTGCCTTTATATCCGGATCTATTTTCATAAGTATGGCGCCGTGCTGCTTGGCAAGAGACTTCACATAAGTAAACAAAAATCGCAATACGGCTTTGTCGGTGTAGTCTGCCACAGGTCCTCTGGGAGCGTAGAAGATGCATTTGTTAAAACCCGGGATAGGCAATTTTCTTTTTAATATGGAAATCCCGGCTTTCGGCTTGCCTTCATCCATTACCAGGAGCCTTATGGGCTGCCAGCCGGTGCTGCGCTTTACCTCCCCCCACTCATAGGACTGAAGCACATGCCCTTTTGGCCCATAAGCCATAAAATTGTTAAAAATATCTTTTTCGGTTTCATCTATGATTTTTATTTCCATTTATATCGTAAAACCTCCAAGCAATGTTATAAAAAAGTCAGCCTTTCTTCTATTATACACGATTAGGCTGACTATTAAAGGATTTAAATATTATTTTTTCTCAAGAGATGCTTTTATGAACCGGTTAAACAGGGGATGAGGCCTGTTGGGCCTGGATTTAAACTCAGGATGGAACTGGGAGCCTACAAACCACGGATGATCTTTAAGCTCTATTATCTCTACAAACTTATCGTCAGGCGATATTCCAGAAAGCTCCATACCTGCCTTTTCAACTACTTCTCTGTAAGAGTTATTAAATTCATAGCGGTGGCGGTGGCGCTCATGTATCAGCTCTGTGCCGTAAGCCTGCATCGCCAAGCTTCCCTTTTTAAGCTTGCAGGGATGGCTGCCAAGGCGCATGGCACCTCTTTCTTTTCCCGGCTCTTCAGGCGGAAAATCAAATATGGGGTAAGGAGTTTCCGGATTTACTTCTGTAGAATGGGCATCTTTTAGGCCACATACATTTCGTGCAAACTCTACTACAGCAGATTGCATTCCTATTCCAATACCGAAAAACGGTATCTTGTTTTCTCTTGCATATTTTGCGGTCATTATCATGCCATCTATGCCCCGCTCGCCAAAGCCACCTGGCACTATGATGCCATCTATCCCGCTGAAAATCGAGGAAAAGTCCGTATCTTCGCATTCCAGTTTTTCAGAAGATATCCATTTTATACTTACCCTTGCGTTATTTGCTACACCTCCGTGGGTTAAGGCTTCAGCTACACTGATATACGCATCTCTCAGTTCCACATACTTGCCTACAAGGGCAATATTTACATGGTGCAGTGGGTTTTTTATCTTTCTTACAATCTCTTCCCATTCTGAAAGGTCTGCTTTTTTGCCGTCAACTCCCAGTTTTTTTGCGACTATTTCATCAAGGCCTTCGTCTCTTAAGACAAGAGGCACTTCATATATTGTTTCCACATCATTGTTCTGAATTACGCATTCAGGCTCCACATTGCAGAAAAGCGCTATTTTTTCCTTTACGTCCTGCGGTATCACCCGTTCGCTGCGGCATACAATGATATCGGGCTGAATACCGATACTCCGAAGCTCCTTTACGCTGTGCTGAGTAGGTTTTGTCTTCAGCTCGCCGGCTTTTGCGATATACGGCACTAGGGTTACATGCACATAAAGGACGTTTTCTCGCCCTACATCGGTCTTCATCTGTCTTATAGCCTCCAAAAAAGGCAGGCCTTCTATATCCCCTACGGTGCCTCCTATTTCAGTGATTACCACATCGGCCTTTGATTCTTTTCCTACCCGCATTATCCGCTCTTTGATTTCATTTGTTATATGAGGTATAACCTGAATAGTTTTGCCGCTGTACTTTCCTTCCCGCTCTTTTTTAATAACAGACCAGTAAATAAGTCCTGTGGTAATATCACTGTTTTTGGTAAGATTTACATCAATAAATCTTTCATAGTGACCTAAATCAAGGTCAGCTTCTCCTCCATCATCTGTTACAAAAACCTCTCCGTGCTGATAGGGACTCAGTGTTCCGGTATCCACATTAATATAGGGGTCACATTTCTGCATGGTGACAGATAGACCCCTACTTTTCAACAGACGGCCGATAGAAGCTGCCGTTATACCTTTTCCCAGGGAAGAAATAACTCCTCCTGTTACAAATATGTATTTAGTTGGCATTTTTGAATCCCCCTTGAAATTTATCTTAAAAAGACAATTACATTCTATTTTAGTCATTCGCTATAGTGGTTGTCAATAGATAAACCTACAAAAAAATCCCCAAAAGGTAAAACTCTTAAGGGGATTTATAGGGCTATATTTTATTCGTAATTTAATATTATCACGCGTCTTTCGTCTCCAAGGGTTTCCGGCGTTATCTCAATAGTATTGGAATCAATCCGCTCCGCATTTCCAATCTTTTCTACAAATTTGTCCACCGGATCAATTGGCATGCTTACCGCCGGTGTCTTATAGTGCATGGGAATTACAATCTTTGGAGAAATTTGATCTATTACAGCTAGAGCTCCCTCGGCATTTACCGTAAATGTGCCGCCTACGGGAATCAATAAAACATCTATGTCGCCGATTTCCTCCAGCTGGCTCTTAGAAAGCAAATGGCCCAGGTCTCCAAGGTGGCAGATTCTTAAACCGTCGATTTCGAACACAAAGATTATATTGGGTCCTCTTTTTGCTCCCTTTGCCTCATCGTGAAAGGCCGGAACTCCCTTTATGTTTATACCGTCTATTGCACATTCGCCTGCTGATCTTATAACTTCCGGCTCGCCTTGAATTCCTTCCACATAATTATGGTCATAGTGTTCATGACTTACAGTTACTATATCTGCTTCTACCATCGGTATCTTATAGCCTACACTGCCGTCAAAGGGGTCGGTGACTATTTTGGTACCGTCATTTGCTTCCAATAAAAAGCAAGAATGACCCAACCATCGAATCTTCACAATATGCAACCTCCCTTTCTTTCCCAATTTAATTTATTGGAATAAAATCGTCCTAACTATTATATATTCTTGCTAAAAGTTAAAATTCCTTCTTTATGTAAGGCATTTATCTTTCTAAGAAATTAGTTACATACGGTCGGGGGCACTGATGCCTAGTATGCTGAGAGCATTTTTTATAACCTGCTGAGCCGCCATTACCAGCAAAAGTCTTGCTGTGGTAAGGTCCTCATCATCTGTCAGTACTCTACATTTATTATAAAAGGAATGAAATACAGAGGCAATCTCTTGAGAGTAAACCGTAATTCGGTATGGTGCAAGGTTGTCTGCCGCAAGCCTTATCTCACCGGGAAAATCAGCCATCTTTTTAATAAGATCTGTTTCTGCCTCTTCCTTAAGAAGCTCAAGATATTTGCTTATTTCTTCCTCGGAAAAATGATTTATATCAGGAATACGGGCTCCCTGCTCTGCTGCCTGCCGTAGTATACTGGATATTCGCGCATGGGCATACTGCACATAATATACAGGGTTGTCCTCTGATTGTTTTATTGCCAAATCCAGGTCAAAATCCAGATGAGTATCGGCACTTCTAAGGTTAAAGAAAAATCTGGCTGCATCTTTTCCTACTTCTTCTATGATATCGCTAAGGGTTACTGCCCGGCCTGTGCGCTTCGACATACGGGCTATTTCGCCGTTTCGGTAAAGCCTTACAAGCTGAATAATAATCACAGTAAGTTTGTCCGGATCATAGCCTAAGGCTTTAAGCGCCCCTTTCATCCTGGCTACATGGCCATGGTGATCGGCTCCCCAGATATCTATCACCCAATCAAAACCCCTGTCGAATTTATTCTTGTGATAGGCAATGTCTGAGGCAAAATAGGTAGGCAGGCCGTTTGCTCGAATAAGCACTTCATCCTTCGCCTCGCCTAAGGCTGAAGCCTTAAACCACAATGCCCCGTCTTTTTCATAGGTGTAGCCCTTTTTTGTAAGCTCGCTTATAACTTCATCTACTTTTCCGCTTTCATAAAGGCTCTGTTCGGAAAACCACACGTCAAAATGCACGCCAAAGGCTTCTAAATCCTCTTTCATGCGCTGGATATTCTTTCTTAGGGCATATTCTATAAAATAAGCTTTTCTGGTTTTAGAGTCCATATTTAAGAACCTGTCGCCTTCTTTTTCGATAAGTTCCTTCATATGCTCCGTTATATCTTCTCCATGATAGCCTCCCTCAGGTATTTCGGCATCCTTGCCCAACAGCTGTAGGTAGCGGGCTTCAAGAGAAAGGCCGAAGTTTTCAATCTGATTGCCGGCATCATTTATGTAAAATTCCCTTGTAACATCATACCCCGTCATTTCAAGTATTGATGCCAGGGCATCTCCCAAAGCTGCTCCTCTGGCGTTTCCCATGTGCATGGGACCGGTGGGATTTGCGCTTACAAACTCCACTTGGACTTTTGTGCCTTTTCCTATGTTGCTTTTCCCAAAGTCTCTGCCGTATTTTAAAACATCATATATAACGGCATTTGCCCAAGTAGGCACAAGATAGAAGTTTATAAAGCCGGGGCCTGCTATCTCTACTTTTTCGATTAGGGGCTCCTTTTCCATATCTATTCTGTCTGCTATGATTTTGCCGATTTTTGCAGGCGCCATCCTAGCTTCCCTTGCAAGAATCATGGCAATATTTGAGGCAAAATCCCCATGTTCTTTGTCTTGCGGAACTTCCATGTAAAAGTCAGGTATATCTTTAACAGGTAGTGCGCCTTCTTCTATGGCTGCCTTTAAAGCAGATAAAATTGCATTCTTTAGTTTTTGCTGAACTTCTGTCTTTAGATCTTTCATAAAATCCTCCTGCAAAATGTGTTTCAATGGCAAAGCTGGTTTGCGCAAATAAATTCTACCACTCAAAGATTCGAATTGCAACAAGCAGGCTTTATTGCTGCTTTTTTCTGCTGCCGGGCTTTTCTATGGGGATATTTTCTTTGCACAAGGGGCATTCTTCAGGCAGGTAGGACTCTACCTCAAGGTTTAATGCATAATAAGCAGGCACCCCGAAATCCACCTTACCCCCGCTGCGGTCCACCAGTGCCGCAACAGCCGCTATATCTCCTTTAAGTTCCTTTACTACTGATATAACTTCTTTTACAGATCCTCCGGTAGTTACAACATCTTCTACCACAAGCACTTTTTCACCGGGCTTTATGGTAAATCCGCGGCGAAGAGCCATCTTTCCGTCCTCTCCTCTTTCCGTAAAAATCGCTCTGGCATCCAGCTGTCTTGCCATCTCATAGGAAACTATAATTCCTCCCATGGCAGGTCCTATTACTGTCTGAATACCCAGATCTTTTACATTTTCGGCAAGCTTTTTTACGACCTGCTCTGTAGCCTTCGGATATTGAAGAAGTTGGGCGCACTGCAGATATTTGTTGCTGTGGCGGCCGGAGGTCAGTAGAAAATGGCCGGTCTTAAGGACATCGGTCTCATAAAAAAGTTTTAATATCTCATCATCTGTCATGAAAATTTCTCCCTTCAAATATGCCGATTTTTTGCTGCTTTTAATATATCATATCTTCGCCTTTATTGAAATAGCTTGCTAAGAGCATCGAGGGGATCTGCCGCAGCGGTAACCGGCCGCCCCACTACTATATAGTCCGCCCCTTTGTCTAAAGCCTGAGCCGGTGTCATTATCCGCTTTTGATCGCCTGCCGCTGCCCAAGTCGGTCTTACACCCGGAGTCACTATGAGAAAGTCCTTTCCTACCGTCTCTCTTATAGCGGATATTTCTTTAGGGGATGCTACAACACCGTCAAGCCCTGCTTTTTTTGCAAGATATGCCAGGGTTTTTACTTGCTCCTTCGGCATCTTATCTATATTCATGGCTGCAAGATCTTTTTCATCAAGACTTGTAAGCACTGTGATGGCAAGTAAAATTGGTTTTTTGCCGCTCTGTGCGCCTTCTGCCGCTTCTTTTGCCTTTGTCATCATCTCCAGCCCTCCGGAAGCATGCACGTCAAGCATAAACGGGCCGGCGCTAATGCAGGATTTAACGGCGCCGGCTACTGTGTTTGGAATATCATGGAATTTTAAATCTAAGAAAACCTTGCATCCTTCATCATTGATTTTTTTTACTATTTCGGGACCAGAGGCACAGAAAAGCTCTAATCCTACTTTAAAAACAGATATTTTATCCTTTAAAAGCCTGACAATATCAAGGGCCTTTCTGTCATCCGGTGTATCTAAAGCTATGATAACCTTATTATAGTCGTAGGTCATAAATAACTGCCTCCTTTAAAATACTAAATATTGTTTTTACCGTTCCTTGCAGCTCCGATTAAACTTTCCATAGATTGACCTTTCATTTTAACATAGGATTTTATGCCTTCTATGATTTCAAGAGGAGCAGTAGGATTTACAAAATTTGCGGTGCCTACGGCCACTGCCGTTGCACCTGCCAAAATAAATTCTACCGCATCTTGCCATGTAGTTATGCCGCCCATCCCTATAACAGGCACATCTACTGCATCGCACACTTCCCAAACCATTCGAAGCGCTATAGGTTTTACTGCAGGTCCCGATAGGCCTGCAAATGTTCTTGAGAATACAGGCTGCTGTTTATCAATGTCTATTGCCGCGCCAACAATGGTATTTATAAGGGAAAGTGCGTCTGCTCCTGCGGATACTGCGGCTTTTGCTATTTCCTGAATATGGGTCACATTTGGAGAAAGTTTGGCTATTATGGGAAGATTTGTGGCTTTTCTCACGGCTTCTATTACTTCAAAGGCGCTTTTTGGATCCTGGCCAAATGCAAGGCCGCCTTTTTCCACATTGGGGCAAGAGATGTTCACCTCTAATGCCGCAAGTTTTTTTAAAGTCGAAAGTTTTTCTGCCGTTTCTTGATATTCTTCAACCGTATCGCCGTCGATATTGGCTATTATCGGAATGCTGAGCTTAGAAAGATAAGGCCATTCTTCTTCTATAAACTTTTCTACGCCGGGATTTTCAAGCCCCACGGAGTTTAGCATACCGGCAGGAGTCTCCCATATGCGGGGAGGCGGGTTTCCCTCCTTAGGAAGAAGGGTAAGGCCCTTTGTCACAAGGGCCCCAAGTTTATTTATATCATAAAAATCCCCATACTCCCTGCCAAATCCAAATGTCCCCGATGCTGTCATCACAGGATTTTGCATTGTAATTCCTGCTATATTGACACTTGTATCAATACTATCCTTCATTTAGATTCTCCTTTAGCAAAGTTCTACCTCGCAAGCCTTAAAAACCGGACCATCCTTACAGACCTTTTTATATCCACCGAAAGAAGATTTTACCGAGCACCCCAGGCATGCTCCTACGCCGCAGGCCATGCGCTGTTCCAGGGAAAGATACGCCAAAATATTTTCCCGCTGCGCAATTTCCTTTATCTTTACCAGCAGAGGTTTGGGGCCGCAGGCATATACGATGGAGGGTGCGGCATTTTTCCGACTTTTAAGCAGATTTTCCAGTATATCAGTAGGAAACCCCTTGTATCCGAAACTTCCGTCATCAGTTGCAATTGACAAGTTTATATCCAGGCACTTTAGATAATCTGTTCCAAAAATTTCGCTTTCAGTTGTAAAGCCTAGGATAACGGAAGCGCTGTTATTGTTTTTCAAAGCGATTTTTTTTGCAAGATATAAAACAGGCGCTGTGCCGATGCCTCCTGCGATTATGATAGGATATGAGTCTTTAGGGGGCATGTAAAATCCGTTTCCCAAAGGGCCTATAATGTCCGCTTTTTCGCCGGGAAGTTTTTCGGAAAGAAGCTTCGTTCCTTCTCCTACTACCCTATATATTATATCTATCCGGCCGTTTTTTTCATCAGCATCTGCTATACTTATGGGTCGTCGAAGGAGAGGGGCAAGGGCTTGAGAGCAGCGAATGTGGAGAAACTGGCCGGGCTCTGCTGTTTTTGCTATATCAGGCGCTTCAAGCTTCATATTATAAATTCCCGGCGCTATTTCTGTGTTTTGCACAATTGGCGCCATTAACACAACAGGTTTACTCAAGTTAATGTTCCTTTCCTTTATGATATTTCGGTTTTTAGGCAAGGGGCACGCAGTGAACCGATGTAGACTCTATTACTTCATATAGCGCCCATGCAGTGTCTAAGGATGTAAGACACGGAATTCCGTCTTCCGCCGCCGCTCTCCTTATTTTAAACCCGTCTCTTTGAGGAGCCTTGCCTCGAGTCAGGGTATTTATTATCATATCAATTTTGTTTTCCCGGATAAGGTCGATGATATTCGGAGAACCTTCTTCTACCTTATTCACCACTTCTACCGGAACTCCAGCCGCTTCTAAGGCCTTTGCCGTTCCGCTGGTGGCATATATTTTAAAGCCCAGCTGCCAGAATTTCTTGATGAGTTCTACCGCTTCTTCTTTATCTCGGTCTGCAATGGTTGCAAGTATTGCTCCATCGGTGGGAACCGTAATGCCGGAGGCAATAAATGCCTTGTAAAGTGCTTTTTCAAAAGTCTTCTCCATGCCCAAAACCTCACCGGTAGACTTCATTTCAGGGCCCAGGGAAGGCTCCACCATCCGCAGTTTGGAGAAGGAAAACACAGGAGCTTTTACTGCGACAAAGTCAGGCCTCGGCGGCATAAGCCCGCCTTTATAGCCGAAATCGGCAAGGGTTGCTCCCAGGGCTATTTTAGTTGCTATATTCACCATCGGAACATTAGTTATCTTGCTCATGTATGGAACAGTGCGGCTTGAACGAGGATTTACCTCTATTATATAAACATCGTCATCTTCTACTACAAATTGGATGTTTATAAGGCCTTTTACAGAAAGTCTCAGTGCTATCCTAGTAGTATAATCTACAATCTTTTCTACGGCTTTAGGGCTTAGGGTCTTGTGGGGATAAACAGCTATGCTGTCTCCGGAATGAATACCTGCCCGCTCGATATGCTCCATTATACCCGGAATCAGGACTTCCTTTCCGTCGCAGACTGCATCTACTTCTGTCTCAGTGCCTGCGATATATCGGTCAAGGAGTACCGGTTTTTCGCTGGAAGCCTCAACGGCGTTTTCCATGTAGCTTTTTAGCTCATCCATGTTATCAACTATTTCCATAGCCCTGCCTCCAAGCACATATGAAGGCCTTACAAGTAGCGGAAAACCTATTTCTCCTGCTTTAGCCAAGGCTTCTTCTACGCTTCTTGCGGTTACCGCCTTTGGCCTGGGTATGCCCAGTTCGTTTAAAAGGGCGTCAAACTTCTCCCTATCCTCTGCAAGGTCTATGGATTTTACGCTGGTGCCAAAAATTTTTACGCCATGATTTTCCAGGGGTGCCGCAAGATTTATAGCGGTCTGGCCTCCAAACTGGACTATCACCCCAAGGGGTTTTTCCCTGTCGATTATTGAAAGCACATCCTCAATATGCAGAGGTTCGAAATAAAGTCTGTCGGCAGTATTAAAGTCAGTGCTGACTGTTTCCGGGTTGTTGTTGATTATGACAGTTCTGCAGCCTGCCTCTTTAGCTGCCCATACAGCATGGACTGAACAGTAGTCAAATTCTATGCCCTGTCCTATGCGTATAGGGCCGGAACCTAAAATGATTACAGGCGGCTTTTCTTGGATATAGTCCCTGTCAGGGCTTTCAAAGGATGAATAGAAGTAGGGCAGCGCTTTTGTATCTTCGAAGGGACAGGTCTTTACCGCCCTATATGAAGGAAGGATGCTGTTTTTATCTCTCAATGATTTAATTTCTTCTTCAGTTTTGCCGGTAATCTCAGATATTAGCTTATCTGGAAACTGCATGGCCTTTGCTTCTTTTATAAGCTTGGGCGAAAGTTCTTCTTTTGCAAGTTTTTCTTCCATGGAAATTATATTTTTTATCTTTTCAAGAAAAAACTTGTCTATTTTGCTAAGATTCTCTATCTCTTCAATGCTCATGCCTTTTCTTAATCCCTCAGCTACTGCAAACAGCCGCTCGTCTGTAGGATTTTGAATTTTGTCTTTTAAAGCTTCGATGTCGGCCTCTTTGGAATTCTTCAACGGCAGGCCCATAAATCCCTGCTCTAATGACCGTATCGCTTTCATTAAGGCTCCTTCCAGGTTTGTATCAATAGCCATTACTTCTCCCGTAGCCTTCATCTGAGTGCCTAAAGAGCGATCGGCGTAGCTGAATTTATCAAAGGGCCAGCGGGGAACTTTTACGACAACATAATCTACTACAGGCTCATAATAAGCGCTGCCGCAGCCGTTTACGGGATTTTTTATCTCATCTAAGCAAAGCCCTGTTGCAAGCTTAGCAGTTATCTTGGCTATGGGATAGCCTGCGGCTTTTGACGCCAAGGCGCTTGAGCGGCTGACCCTTGGGTTTACTTCTATGACATAATAATTGCCAAAAGCAGAGTCCAGTGCAAACTGGATATTGCATCCTCCTTCAATTCCCAATGCCCTGATTATTTTAAAAGAGGCATTTTTTAGCATTTTATATTCATCCCGGGTCAGAGTTTGAGTAGGTGCCACTACTATGCTGTCGCCGGTATGGACTCCCACCGGATCTATATTTTCCATATCGCAGATACAAATACATTGATCTTTTCTATCCCTTATAACTTCAAATTCTATTTCTTTCATACCTAAAAGACTTTTTTCCAAAAGTACTTGATGAATTCGGCTAAGTCTGAGACCGTGATGGGTTATTTCCAAAAGTTCTTCTTCAGTGCGGGCTATGCCTCCTCCTGTGCCGCCAAGGGTATATGCAGGCCGGACTATAAGGGGGAGGCCGGCTTCTTTGGCAAAGGCCATAGCTTCTTCAACGCTGTGCACTATGCGGCTGTCAGGCACCGGTTCGCCTATTTCTTCCATGAGGTTTTTGAACAGCTCTCGATCTTCAGCCTTTTTAATTGAACCAAGGGGCGTTCCCAGCAGTCTTACGCCCTCTCTGTCTAAAATACCTTTTTCCGCAAGTTCTACTGCCATGTTAAGGCCTACTTGACCGCCGAGGGTCGCCAACAGGCCATCAGGCTTTTCCATTCTCAAAACTTTTGCGGCAAATTCCGGTGTAATTGGTTCTACATAGACCTTGTCGGCTATATGGGAATCAGTCATTATTGTGGCAGGGTTACTGTTTATTAATACAACTTCCAAGCCTTCTTCTTTTAAGGAAAGGCATGCTTGTGTGCCTGCGTAGTCAAACTCTGCAGCCTGTCCTATTATGATAGGGCCGGAACCTATCACCATTACTTTTTTTATACTCTTATCTTTAGGCATGAAAAAATCTCCTTTCGTAAAGCCGGTTAAACTTACATATAGTATATTTATTCATTTTATTGTATTTTAACACCTAAATAATCAGATGGTCAATCTATTTTTATGAATAATTATGCATAGTCTCATCAGTATAAGTTATTTTGCCGTCCATTAGTGTCATGACCGCTTTACCCTTCAGCTTCCATCCGTCAAAAGGTGTATTCCTCCCCTTTGAGAAAAATTTGTTTTTATCCACGGTCCACTCAAGATTCGGGTCTATTACTGTAATATCCGCAGCTCTTCCTATTTTTAGTGTGCCTCCCTCGATGCCTAATACTGCGGCAGGACCTGCTGTCATCTTATAAATTGCAGTAGAAAGGCTCACACCGGCTTTTTCTACAACATGAGTCAGGATAAGGCCTAAGGATGTTTCAAGACCTACAATCCCAAAAGCCGCCTTGTCAAATTCCACGTCTTTTTCGTCTATGTGGTGTGGGGCATGATCTGTAACTATCGCATCAATCGTGCCGTCTTTTAATCCTTCTATCAGCGCTTCTGTATCTTCTTTTGTTCTAAGCGGCGGGTTGACTTTCGCATTTGTGTTGTATCCCATAGCTGCATCTTCAGTAAGTATGAGATGATGCGGCGTAGCCTCGCATGTCACCTTGACGCCTATGCTTTTTGCCCTTCTTACAAGCTCTACCGAACCTTTGGTGCTTACATGGGCTATATGAACGGCAACCCCCATTTCTTTTGCAATAAGGATATTTCTTGCCACCATTACTTCTTCGGCACATGCAGGAATTCCGCTAAGGCCTAAAAGTGTGGAAATATAGCCTTCATTTATCTGGCCTCCTTCAAAAAGCGCCGAATCTTCACAGTGGTCTATGATTATTTTGTCGAAGGCAGAAGCATAAACCATGGCTTTTCTCATGAGGGAGCTGTCGGATACAGGTTTTCCGTCATCAGAAAATGCCACAGCGCCGCAAGAAGCCATATCCCCTATTTCTGCAATTTCTCTGCCTTCTTGTCCCTTTGATACACAGCCTATAGGTAAAAGCTTTATTTTGCCTATAGAAGCCGCCCTTGATTTTACATATTCAACAAGGGCCGCATTGTCTATTGGCGGGTTTGTGTTGGGCATGCAGGCAACTGAAGTAAATCCTCCTGCTGCAGCGCTCATACTGCCGGATTCAATGTCTTCCTTATATTCATAGCCCGGCTCCCTAAAATGCACATGCATATCTATAAGGCCGGGGGTTACTATCATGCCTGAAAGCTCTATTATCTCTGCCTCGCTTATATCTATATTGCCGCCTATGTCAGCAATGCGGCCGTCAGCGATTAGTATATCCTTTTTAGAGTCCAAATTTTGAAGCGGGTCTATTACCCTTGCGTTTTTTAAAAGCTTTTTCATTATCGGCTTCCCCCTATCAGGTGGTATAGAACTGACATGCGCACTGCAACACCATTTTTTACCTGTTCATTTATCATGGATTGGCTGCCGTCGATTACGTCTGAAGTAAGCTCGATTCCCCGATTTACCGGTCCCGGATGTAATAAAAGAGCGTCAGATTTTGCAAGGGCTAATTTATCCCTATTCAGTCCGAAAAACTTGCAATATTCTCGCACTGTAGGGAAAAGACCCTTTTTCTGACGCTCCAACTGTAATCTTAATGCCACTACTACATCCGCATCCTTTACTGCTTCCTCTAATGTGGGCACAACTTTTGCTCCCGTTTTTTCTATATCTTTCGGTATTAGCGTAGAAGGACCTGTTACATAAACATCTGAACCCATTTTCGTAAAGCCGAAAATATCGGAACGGGCTACCCTGCTGTATAGTATATCTCCAAAAATGGCGACTTTAAGGCCTGAAAGCGTGCCCTTTTTCTCTCTAACTGTCATCATGTCAAGAAGGGCTTGGGTGGGATGTTCATGGGTGCCGTCGCCGGCGTTTATAACGGATGCCTTGACATAATTTGAAATATATTCTGCAGCTCCCGATGAGCTATGTCTGATAACTACTGCATCAATGCCCATCATTTCTAAGGTTTTCACAGTATCTTTTAAAGTTTCACCTTTTTGGACACTGCTTCCTGAGGAGGAAAAATTGATAGTGTCGGCACTTAAATACTTACCGGCAAGTTCAAAGGAAGTGCGGGTTCTGGTGCTCGGTTCATAAAACAAATTAACTATTGACTTCCCACGAAGGGTGGGGACTTTCTTGACATCTCTGTCGATGATTTCTTTGAAGGAATCAGCCGTATCTAAAATAACTTCAATATCTGATTTCTCTACATATTCCAAACCTAGGAGATGTTTTTTGCTGAACATAAAGCGCCTCCCTCTATGATTTTTAAAAAAACCCTGTCCGCAAGGGGCAGGGTTTGGTTTTTATCGCTGCATTTTAGCCGGGACAGTGGATTTTGACTTGTAAACTACTCACCACTTACTCATTCATTCGTCGAAGTGGGAGCTTCTTGGTCAATAGCAGTAGCCTGCCAAGTTTACCCAAGCTCTAAGGGCAGTCCCTGCCCCAATAATAATTTTTAGCTATGGTTTGGCTATCACCATAGTTGTTAGCAATTCATCTCCCATCTTTTGTAAGTGGGAGAATTCTTGCTAAAGAGCGTTAAAAAGCCTTTTCCCCAGCAGGAAAAGGCACTTTTGTCCCCAGTTTAAAAATGCGCCTAACCTTGCCGGCCTCTCTGGACCAGATTTAAAGGTGCTTGCATTCGATTTGTTTTTTACTTGCTCTACTATACCACAGCCGGATAACCTTGTCAAACAAAAATTATTGCCAAAAACGGGTAAAAAAATAAAAGAAATTCTGTATTATCAGTTAAGGCAGCTTATGTTATAATCTATGAAAAGAAATTACAGTAAGCTGTGGAGGTTGATTATGAATATAGGATTCTTAGGGCCGAAAGGTACATTTTCAGAGGAAGCTTTGGATGTTTGGATAGAAAAGTCAGGGACTGCCCCGGAAGCTTGCACAAAGATAGCCTTTCCCACGATTATCGATGTTATAAATGCGGTGGGCAGTCAAATCGATATGGGAATAGTTCCGATAGAAAATTCTCTTGAGGGTTCAGTCAACACCACCATTGACTGCCTTATTCACGAAGCTGATGCTAAGATTCATGCTGAAGTAGTGCTGCCTATCACTCAGCATCTTTTTGCAAAAGAAGAAATCCCTTTTGATAAAATCAAATACGTATATTCCCATCCTCAGGCTTTATATCAGTGCCGCAAGTTTTTGATGAAAAATCTGCCTAATGCAGAGCTCAAAGAGGTATCCAGCACCGCAGAAGGAGCAAGAATAGCATCTGAATCAGCTTTGCCGGGCGTTGCCGCAGTAGGCGGAATATCTCTTGCAAAGCTCTACAACCTTAAAGTAATAGCAAATAATATACAAGACGGCAAAAACAATATGACCCGGTTTTATGTTTTATCCGACAAAGATGCGGAACCTACAGGCAATGATAAAACTACTATTGTTTTTTCAACGGCTAACCGGCCGGGCAGTCTTTTTGCGTGTTTAAAGATATTTGCAGATAAAAATTTAAATTTGACAAAAATTGAGTCCAGGCCTTCCAGACGAGTTTTAGGAGAATATATTTTTTTCATTGAAGTGGAAGGCCACAGACGCATAGAGCCTCTTAAATCGGCGATTGAAGAACTTAAGCGTATTTCGGGTTTTTGCAAAATTTTAGGATCTTATCCAAAAATGTGCTTGACTTTATCCAATTGATTTCATATAATAATAAAAATACTTTTACATTTTATTTCGGAGGATTACAGATAAATGGAAAACCTTAACGGAAAGACATTTGCAGGACTTTATTACTTTTTTAGCCAGTACTATTTTTACTTTAGCACTGGTTATTGGTTCTGCAAAAAAATAGTCTTTTCCATAAGTGGGGTTTCCGGCAGGTTTAAATATAGGTATAGGCCGTCTTTAGAGGCCGGCATATAGTTACTTAAACTGTCAAATTGTATTTTTTTACGCAGATAAAAAAGAATCTCACTTGATGAGGTTCTTTTTTTATTTTACCAAAAAATTATTTTCAGGAGGGAAAGGTATGATAGTTGTTATGAAGAAAAATGCAAATCCCAATGATGTTGAAGCTGTTAAAAACAAAATAGTTGATATGGGGCTGGAGGTTTATGAATCAATAGGCCTTAACTACCATATCATAGGCATGGTGGGAGATACCAGTAAGGTTGACTCAGAGGTTTTTGAGAGAATCGAAGGTGTGGAAAAAGTGATCCATGTTCAGGAACCTTACAAAAAAGCAGGCAGACTATTTCATCCGGAGGATTCAATAATTACCGTGGGAGGCAGAACCATCGGGGGTAAAAAACTTGCAATAATCGCCGGGCCTTGTTCTGTGGAAAGCAGAGAGCAAATTCTAGAAGTTGCAGAAAAAGTGAAGGAGGCAGGTGCGGGTTTTTTGCGGGGAGGAGCTTTCAAACCTCGAACATCCCCTTACAGCTTCCAAGGCCTTAAAGAAGAAGGCATAGAACTTTTAAAAGAAGCTCGGGAAAAAACCGGCCTTCCCATTGTAGTAGAATTGATGTCACCGGACAAACTGGATCTTTTTGAAAGAGATGTAGATGTTATCCAGATAGGCGCACGGAATATGCAAAACTTTGAACTACTGAAAGCTGTGGGCAAAACTACTAAACCGATTTTACTCAAACGCGGACTTTCAGCAACTATTGAAGAGCTTTTGATGGCTGCCGAATATATCATGGCAGGCGGCAATGAAAATGTCATATTATGTGAAAGAGGTATTAGAACATTTGAGACTTATACCAGAAACACATTGGATTTAAGCGCAATACCTGTTATCAAAAAACAGAGCCACCTTCCGGTAATAGTCGACCCCAGCCATGCCGCAGGCATATGGTGGATGGTGGAACCTCTTGCCAAAGCTGCTGTGGCAGTAGGAGCAGACGGTTTGATGATAGAAGTGCATAACGATCCTCAAAATGCCTTATCAGACGGCAACCAATCCATAAAACCTGAAAAATTCCAGCATTTGATGGAAAGCATTAGAGAAATAGCAAAGCTTCAGGGCCGGGAAATATAGGGGTGGTCGAATTGGACTTTTCTGACTTTAATATTACCATAGTGGGTCTCGGACTTATAGGCGGTTCTCTTGCAATGTCCATTAAAAAAAAGCTTAACCCCAAAAATTTATGGGGAATAGACGTAAACACCAATGTTTTAGATCATGCTGAAAGTACTAACATCATAGACAGGGGATTTTTGTCCGCAAGAGAACCCCTCCAAAAATCGGACATCGTATTTATTTGCATTTATCCCAGAGAAACTGTAGAATTTGTAAAAGAGCATATGGATAATTTCAAACATGGTGCTATCATTATAGATGCGGCAGGTATTAAGGTTCCTCTTTTATCTGCTATAGCTCCTGTTTTAAGAGATGACATAGATTACATCAGCTGTCACCCCATGGCAGGCAGGGAAAATAGGGGATTGGAGTTTGCCGGAGACAATATCTTTGAAGGCGCAGATTATATAATAACGCCTACCGAAAAAAATAAACCTGAAAACATCGAATTAATAAAAGAAATCGCAAAAACTCTGGGTTTCGGCAATGTGGTTTGTATCAACCCTTGTCTGCACGACGACATGATAGCATTTGTAAGCCATTTGCCTCATATCATCGCAGCATCAATAGTTCTGGATCCCATTATGGCCGAAGAAACCCTTTATACCGGCGGCAGCTTTCGGGATATGACGCGAGTAGCTCGGATAAACCCGGACCTCTGGGCTCAGCTGCTTCTTGACAATTCAGAATATGTTCTAAAACACTTAAAAATTTTCAAGGATAATGTGGGCAATTTTGAAGAGGCGATAAATAAAAATGATTACAGCCGCCTAAAGTTTCTCTTGACAAAGGCATGTGAGCGAAAGGAGAGTTTTGATCTGGGTGCCGACACTAGAAATAAATCTGAAAGATAAAAGTTACCCTATATATGTAGAAGAAGGATTAATCACTAAAATCGGCGAAATGTTAAAAGGTATAACCGAGGCAAAAAAAGTCGCTGTTATTACCGATACGAATGTAGGCGCATTATACAGCGAAATAGTTATGAATTCACTGAGTACAGCCGGTTTTAGCCCTTGCCTTATACAGGTTGAGCCCGGTGAAAAAAGTAAATCTTGCGATACTCTTATGAAGGTATATAAAAAGCTTATAATGAACAAAATAAGCCGCTGGGACATGGTTCTTGCTTTAGGAGGCGGAGTCGTGGGAGATTTGGCAGGGTTTGCGGCGGCCACTTACTTGAGAGGCATACCCTATGTTCAGGTTCCTACAAGCCTTCTTGCTCAAGTTGACAGCAGTATAGGAGGCAAAGTAGGTATTGACCTTCCGGAGGGCAAAAATCTAATTGGAAGTTTTTATCACCCCTTAGCTGTATTTATAGACCCAAAGGTGCTTTTGACATTAAATGCAAGATTTTTCAGCGATGGAATGGCGGAAGTAGTAAAATATGGATGTATAAGGGACAGTGCACTATTTGAAAGACTTTTAAGCTTTGAGACAAAGGAAGAACTATTAGAACATATGGAAGACATAATTCTTGCATGCCTCAGCGTTAAAAAACAGGTTGTGGAAGAAGATGAGCGAGATATGGGCTCTCGAATGATACTAAACTTTGGCCACACCTTAGGACACGCCATCGAAAAATATTTCGGCTATACTACTTATACTCACGGTGAAGCGGTTGCTATGGGGATGTACCAAGTAACTAAAAGAAGCGAGGAGCTTGGCATAACAGCAAATAATACCAGTACTTTATTGAAAAAAGTCCTTTTAAAATACAATCTTCCTTATAAGCTTCCCCCGGTAAATAAGCCTGAGCTTATAGCAAATATGAGTACGGATAAAAAAGGCAGTGGTTCATATCTTAATATTGTGCTGCTAAAATCCATCGGCGAATGTTTTGTCAAGAAAATCGCCCAAGAAGAAATCCCGAAATTTTTTGCACTATAAATTGTCAAAGTAGGTGTTGTCATTGAAAAACCTTGAGGTGTCACTTCCCTGTCCACAGGGCGAAGTTTTGGTTCCGCCGTCAAAAAGTATAAGTCATAGAGCCGTTATATGCGCAAGCCTTG
The DNA here is from genome assembly GCF_001896645.1 of Tepidanaerobacter sp. EBM-49. NCBI lineage: Bacteria > Bacillati > Bacillota > Clostridia > Thermosediminibacterales > Tepidanaerobacteraceae > Tepidanaerobacter > Tepidanaerobacter sp. EBM-49. Next base: position 30,224 of record NZ_MPPE01000051.1, on the reverse strand, counting down.
CTCAGGGGAATAGTGTCCTCCAAAATGTAGCTTTTTCAGATGATATTTCGGCTACCGTCCTGGGAATGCGGGCTTTTGGCGCAAATATCAGGTATCTTGGAAATTATATGGATGATAAAGCAAATGATATTTCTGTAGAAGGAATAAAGCCTGAGAATATACCGGAGAACCTCGTAATTGACTGCAAGGAGTCCGGCTCTACCCTGCGTTTTTTAATACCCGTTGCCCTGCTTTTCGGCAGTCATGTTACATTCACCGGCAGCGGCAGGCTTTTTTCGCGGCCCCTTGATGTTTATTATGATATTTTTGAAAAACAGGGCATCCACTACCAAGTTGGGGAGGATGGCTTATCCCTTACCGTCTTAGGAAAACTTAAGGCTGATATATTTGAGATACCGGGCAATGTAAGCTCTCAGTTCATATCGGGTCTGCTTTTTGTTCTTCCATGCCTTGAAGGCGATTCTGAGATTATTATAAAATCTCCGCTGGAATCAAGGTCCTATATAGACCTTACGCTAGAAGTTTTGTCAAAATTCGGTATAAAGATAAAGAACCAAAATTATGAAAGATTTTTAATCAATGGCAGCCAGAGCTACAAACCCGCTGATTACATAGTGGAAGGAGATTTTTCCCAAGCCGCATTTTGGCTTGCGGCAGGCGTTTTAGGGGGAGATGTTACTTGTCTTAATCTTAATATTAATTCAAAGCAGCCGGACAAATACATAATCGATATAATTAAAAAAATAGGGGCAAAACCTATAATCGGCAGCAGTTTCATCAGAGCCAAGGCTTGTCGGACCGTCGGTTCTGTAATCGACGCCTCTCAGTGCCCTGACCTTGTTCCCATAGTTGCGGTGCTTGGAGCTCTAAGTTCCGGAACAACCCAAATAACAAATGCTGAAAGGCTGAGACTCAAGGAATCAGACAGATTAAAGGCAATGTCCTCTGAACTTGGCCAATTGGGAGCAAAAATCCGGGAGCTGCCGGACGGTCTTATAATAGAAGGGCGGGATATGTTAGAAGGCGGGGTAGTATACAGCTGGAATGACCATCGAATAGCAATGGCCCTTGCCATATCTTCCGTAAGGTGCAAAATGCCCGTTATCATAAAGGGAAGCGATGCGGTAAATAAATCTTATCCGGGATTTTGGAAGGATTTTGTAAAGTTGGGAGGACAGATTGATGAGTTCTTCTTTCGGTCATAAGTTTAAAATCACAATTTTTGGCGAATCTCACGGTAAGGCAATCGGCGTCGTTTTAGACGGACTGCCGCCGGGTATAAAGCTTGATATGGAATTTATTAAATCAGAAATGGCAAGGCGCAGTCCCGGCAAGAGTTCTCTTTCCACTGCCAGAAGCGAGGCTGACGATGTAGAAATTCTCAGCGGCTATTTTAATGAAATGACTACAGGGGCTCCCCTTTGCGGCATAATCTTTAATCGAAATGTCCGATCTGAAGACTATTCGACAATAAAAAACCTGATGCGCCCAAGTCATGCAGATTATACCGCTTTTATGAAATATGACGGATTTTATGATTATAGAGGAGGAGGGCATTTTTCCGGCAGAATAACGGCTCCCCTGGTTTTTGCAGGTGCGATTGCAAAACAAATTCTCGGCACACAGAATATTGCAGTAGGCAGCCATATCAAAAGTATCCATAATATAGAAGATAAAAGTTTCGATTATGTAAATCTTAATGCAGAAACCCTTGAATCCCTCAGATATCTTGCATTGCCTGTTTTAGACAAGGATGCCGGCGAAAAAATGGAAAAATGCATACTGAATGCAAAAGAAGAAAAAGATTCCGTTGGCGGTGTTATCGAAGCCGCAGTTGTAAACCTTGAGGCAGGACTGGGCTCTCCGTTTTTTGACAGCGTAGAAAGCCGTCTTTCCCATATATTGTTTTCCATACCTGCTGTAAAAGGCGTTGAATTTGGGGCAGGTTTTGACATCACGAAAATGCGGGGCTTTAAGGCTAATGATGAATTTGTAATAGAAAACGGCAAAATACGAACATCAACCAACAACAGCGGCGGCATAGTGGGGGGTATTACCAATGGAATGCCGATAATATTTAGGGTTGCGGTAAAACCTACTCCCTCCATAGGCCTTCCTCAAAAAACCGTAGATATTTCAAAATTTGAGGAGTCTTCTATTTGTATAAAAGGCCGTCACGACCCTTGCATTGTTCCAAGGGCAGTGCCGGTGGTAGAAGCTGCTGCCTCCGTTGTAATTTTAGATTTCCTGCTGGAAAGGTACGGTGAAAAATGGATACAATGGAAAAACTAAGAGAGCAGATTGACAGAATAGATAAAGAACTTGTAGCGTTGTTTGAAGAGCGAATGGAAGTATCTCGTCAAATTGCGCGCTATAAAGTAAAAAACAATCTGCCTATAACAGACAAAGCGCGGGAAAAAGAAGTAATTGCAAAAAACATGCTTTATCTTAAAGACCCGACTCTCGGTCAAAAATTAGAGGAGTTCTTTGCTGTGATTATAAAGCTTAGCAAAGCAGTCCAAGAAGAGGTGAAGGAATGAGCAATATATACGGTCTTATAGGAGAAAAACTTTCTCACAGCTTTTCGCCGAAGATACATGAAGCCTTTTTTGAAAAAACCGGCATATCGGGAAAATACGGCCTTTTTGAAGTAAAAAGAGAACTGCTGGCTGATGCAGTTGCAGGACTTAAGGCCCTCGGCATAAAGGGAGCAAATGTTACTATCCCCTATAAAACACAAATTATTAAATACTTGGATGATATTTCAGAGGAAGCAAAAAAGATAGGGGCGGTTAATACCTTAATAATTCAGGAAGATAGAATATCAGGCGCAAATACTGATTATTACGGTTTTGGCATGATGCTCAAAAAATATAACATAGACCCGGCCGGTAAAACTGCCGTAGTTTTAGGAACCGGCGGCGCATCTAGGGCAGTTGTATGCTATCTTTTAGATGCAGGTGCAAGGCGCATCGTCCTGGCAAGCCGCGGAGGCAAAAAGGCAGACTCTGTATTTCAAGACTTAGAGATAATATCATATGAAGAGCTAAGGAATATAAAAGGAGCTGATATTTTAGTTAACTGTACTCCTGTAGGCATGTATCCGAACGTAGATGCATCTCCTGTTTCAAAGGATGTAATTTCAAAATTCGGGGCTGTTGTTGATGTTATATACAATCCTCTAAAAACCCTTCTTCTTCAAATGGCGGAAGAACTTAATATTCCTGCGATAAACGGTATTTATATGCTTGTGGCTCAAGCGGCAAAGTCTCAGGAAATGTGGCACAAGATAGCTATTTATGATACTGTGATAGACCAAGTTATTGAAGAAGATCTCAAAGATCTTCTTATATAAAATTTTCTTGTGTGAGGAAGATGGATTATGAAAAATTACCGCAATATCGTTCTTACAGGCATGCCCGGCTCCGGCAAGACCAGTATTGGCAGGCTGCTTGCAGAAAATTTAAATATGTCCTTTTGTGATCTTGACGAATATATAGAAAATAAATTTGATAAAAGTATAAAGGAAATATTCAGGACTTGTGGAGAAAGATATTTTCGATCTATTGAAAGCCGTGTAGTAAGAGAAATTTCGGAGCGGAGAGGAACCGTAATTGCAACCGGCGGAGGCACTGTGCTCAACAGTGAAAATATGCGGCTTTTAAGGCAAAACGGCATAGTGTTCTTTATAAACCGGCCTCTTGAAAATATTATCAGCGACATAGATGCTTCTGTAAGGCCCCTTTTAGCTAATGACATTTCAAACATATACAAGCTTTATGATATAAGATACGACCTTTACAAGGAATATTCAGATTTTGAGATTTTAAATGACAGAGAAATTTCAGATGCGGTTGATAGGATACTCAATATTGTAAAAACCATAGAATAAGGAAGATGAGATTATGAACATAACTATCATAAATGGTCCAAATATAAATATGCTGGGAATTAGAGAAAGAGATGTTTATGGAATTAAAAGTTATGAAGAGGCATGCGACTTGCTTTATAAGGCCGCCAAAGAAATGGATATATCCCTTGCTATCGTTCAAAGCAACAGCGAAGGCGAAATTATAGACTACATTCAAAAAGCTTATGGAAAATTTGACGGTATCATCATAAATCCCGGAGCCTATACCCATTACAGCATCGCCATATATGATGCCATAAAATCCGTCAGTATACCTGCTATCGAAGTTCATATAAGCAATATCCACGCACGGGAGGAGTTTAGGAGAAAATCCGTTACTGCCGGCGCATGCATCGGGCAGATTTGCGGATTCGGCATCTATGGTTATATAATGGCAATGCTGGGGCTAAAGGATTTTTTAAGCGGAAAAGGTTAAAATAGAATTAATTTATTTGAGGGTCAATTACATTTATAGGATCTATAGGTCTTTTTAGAAAATTTTCTCCTACCCTCACGAATTTTGTCGGATTGTCGCTTACGAAATATTGATGAAAACCTAAAACTTCACTTTTCTTTTCTAAATCTTTTTCTCTTAAAATCTGCTGAACTTCTATCGCAGTCTCTTCGCCGGAATCTACCAGCTTTACGTTTGGTCCCATAACCCGCTGAAGGGTTTTCTTTAAAAGAGGATAGTGGGTACAGGCCAATACCAAAGTATCGATTTTAAACTCTTTAAGAGGCTCAAGATATATTCTTGCTGTATAAAAAGCAGCTTCATTTTCAAGCCACCCCTCCTCCACTAAGGGCACAAAAAGCGGGCAGGCCTTAGCATATATATTTACCCTATCATTTAGTCTGTGAATCGCATTTTCATACGCGCCGCTTTTTACCGTTCGCTCAGTTCCGATGACGCCAACGGTATTATTTTTTGTGGCTTTCGCCGCAGCTCTTGCTCCGGGTTCTATCACACCTATAACCGGTACGGGAGACGACTTGCAAAGTTCGTCAAGGCAAGTTGCGCTAATGGTATTGCAGGCCACTACAATCAGTTTTACGTCCTGTCTTATTAAAAACCTAAGGCCTTCAAAGGCAAATTGAGTAACTACCTCGGGAGATTTGGAACCATAAGGCACCCGGGCAGTATCCCCGAAGTAAATTATGTCTTCATTAGGAAGCAGTTTCATAATTTCGCCGGCCACAGTAAGGCCGCCTATACCTGAATCAAAAACTCCGATAGGTTTGTTTCTGTCATCCATTATCTCACTCCATCCGGCAGATACCTGCAAAATAAATTATAATATTAAATATTACCATGATTTGCTTTGTATTACAACAAAAAAAATTAAGGCATTTTATGTTTTAACTTTGTTGTAGTGATATAATTAATGCGATTGAATTTGCAGAGGAGTGATTATATGAACCCGCTAGTTACGATTTTAACTGCCATAATAGCTGCTGAGGCTGTATGGTGGCTTGTATGGGTTTTTCTTGCATTAGCCCGAAGAAAGTACTCTGTATTTGGCGTAGTTCTCGGCACTTTAGCCATATGGGGCACAATTGCTATTTTTACAATAAGAGCAAGCCGGTACCCTTTTATTATTATGCCGGTAGGTCCGCTTTTTACTTTGGTAGTTTTAATGATCGTACCATTTATAGTTCTGCCAAGCATGGTTGTAATAATAAATGAATATCAGCGCGGTGTCCTTTTTCGCTTAGGCAGACTTATCGGAATTATAGAGCCGGGCTTTAACATTATTTTCCCTTTTGGAATAGATCGAGTAGTAAAAATAGACTTGCGCACATTTACCATAGATGTGGCGAAACAAGAGGTTATCACGAAAGACAATGTTCCTGTATTAGTAGATGCAGTTGTATATTTTAATGTATTTGACCCTGTGCTTGCTGTCACTAAGGTTGCAAATTACACTCAGAGCACAACGCTACTTGGCCAAACTATACTGCGCTCCGTGCTAGGCCAGCATGAACTGGACGAGATATTGTCTAAGCGCTCAGAACTCAACGAAATACTGCGCAGGCTTTTAGATGAAGATACTGATCCATGGGGCATAAAGATAACCGCTGTGGAAATAAAGAGTATCGAGCTGCCTGATACTATGAAGCGTGCTATGGCTAAGCAGGCAGAGGCAGAACGGGAGCGCCGTGCTAAAATAATAGCTGCAGACGGCGAATACCAAGCTGCTCAAAAGCTCTTGGAAGCTGCCTCAGTTATATCAAAAGAACCTGCCGCTTTGCAGCTGCGCTACCTTCAAACGCTTAGCGAGATAGCAGTGGAGAAAAACTCCACAATTTTATTCCCACTGCCTATAGAACTGCTAAAAGCCTTTGCGCCTAAAGAAAATTAAGTAGGAAATAAAAAAGAACTGCTGTAGAACAAAATTCTTTCCCTCTACAGCAGTTCTTTTTTATACCACTTGTTTTATTCTCTCATAATATTTTACTGCTTGGGCATCTGCCAGAACTTTTATTGCTTTTGCCTCGGGGTCTTCTGTCCCCTGGAGGTGGCAGCCTTCGGAATTTAATGCTTTGACGTAGTCAATGACTTCCCGGGTTATTCGCTCTCCGGGGCACAAAATCGGTATGCCCGGCGGATATGCCATGAGCATCTCGGTACTTATCTCACCTTCTGCATCTTCTAATAGGACAACTCTTTTTTCGCTGTAAAATGCAAAGCGGGGAGAGACTACCATTTCTTGATTATCAGGAATATCGGCAGGTACTTTTACTACGTTTTTCCGCCTGTTTTTCGCTGCAATATCCTTTATTGCGTTAATCAGAATGTTCATGTTTTTGTCTGTATCGCCAATAGCTCCAACCGCAAGAACATTGTATAAGTCCGACAGTTCCATTTGGATATGATATTTGTATTTTAAGATTTTTTCCGTCTCAAAGCCCGACAGACCTAATTCTCTTAAATTTATGGCAAGTTTTGTCGGGTCATATGCAAAACACCCTTCGGTGCCTTCTATATCATGTCCCATCACATAAATGCCTTCTATACTGTTTAACTGCCTCCGCGTCCTTTCGCACCGCTTTATGGTTTCATCCAGCATTTGTCTGCCTTTTAAAGCCATCTGCTTGCGCGCCACATCCAGTGATGCCATAAGAGGATACGATGGACTGGTGGTTTGGGTAAGATTTAAGGCTGCTTTGACTGTTCTGTCATCTACATAATCGCTTTTTACCAGTAAAATCGAACTTTGTGTCAGGGAGCCCCCAAGTTTATGCATGCTTGTCGCACTAATATCTGCTCCCGCTTCCATTGCCGACAGCGGCAAATCGGGATGAAACTTCAAATGTGCTCCATGGGCTTCATCTACTATAACGGGTTTTCCATAGGAATGAGCTACCTCCACAATCTTTTTAAGATCTGAAGCTACTCCGTAATATGTGGGATTTATTACAAAAACAGCTTTTGCGTTTGGATGCTCCACAAGGGCGCGTCTTACGCTTTCTACGGTTATGCCCATGGCTATTCCCATATACTCATTTATTACTGGCTTTATATAAACCGGATGCACCCCACTTAAAATAAGCGCACCAACTACTGACCTATGAGCATTTCTCGGAATTATTATCTCATCGCCCGGTCCGGCAACCGATAATATCATGGCCTGGATTCCCGAGGTTGTGCCATTTACCAAAAAATGAGCATGATCTGCGCCAAAGGCATGTGCCGCAAGTTCCTCGGCCTCATGAATGACGCCTGTGGGGTTGCATATGGTATCTAGATCCAAGATTCCGGAAGTAACATCAATTGACATAATATTTCTTCCTGCAAAATCACAAAATTCAGGTATTCCTCTGCCGCCTCTGTGGCCCGGTACATGAAACGAAACAGTTTTATCGTTCACGTATTTTTTCAGGGCGGCAAAAAGCGGTGTTTCTTGCTGCTCATCAAATCTCATTGAGAGTCACTCCCCTTTCAATCAATGATTTTCACTCAAATATTTTGTATAATCCGCAAAGATTATAGCTGCAAGTTTTATACGCAAATACAATTAAAGCACAGTTTGACTAGAAATTCAATACTATTTACGAATTTTTTTTGATAAATTATGTAGCAAGTAAGAGGAAAACATATAAACAGTGTAGATTTAAAAAAACCATCGTTTATAAAAGTGCATTAGGATATATAATAAGGTATAAAAGTATATAACAGGTTCTTATCAAAAGTTAATTACTCTGCAGCCTGTTTGACAAAGTATATTGCCTGTATTATAATAATATATAAATATATGCTTATATGATTATATAAGGGAGGTAATTTCGATGGATTTAGCTCGCACATATTTAGGCGAAAAAGTACTTGCTCAAGGTCTTAAATATCTTCTCTCAAAGGACATGGAAGATTTTGATAGACTTATAAGTTGGGCAGAAAAGTTGCCAATGCCTGAACATCAAAAGAAAGATCTTGAATCAGTTAAAACATTCCTGCAAAACAAAGACTCTAACTGGTATAAGCTTGGGCAAAGGCTTCTTGCCGAAACCGATCCGAAGGTAAAAGAAAAACTTGGCATAAACTTTTTCTTAAATGCAAACTTCCTCGGTGTCCCCAAGCAGCAAAAAATGGCGCAGGAATTGGGCTGCTCGGTGCCTTGGGCAATTTTAATCGATCCCACTGCAAAATGCAATCTGCATTGCACCGGTTGTTGGGCAGGTGAATACTCGCAAAAAGATGAGCTTGATTTTGATACATTAGATAGGATATTTACTGAATGTGAAGAATTGGGGATTTACTTTATAATCATGTCCGGTGGCGAACCTACTTTGCGCAAGGACGATATTGTAAAGCTTGCCGAGAAACATTCTTCCCAGGGATTCCTGCTTTTTACAAACGGAACTTTGGTAGATGACAAGTTCATCGAAGATATGAAACGTGTAGGTAATATCACCCTTACCTTCAGTATTGAAGGTTTTGAAGAAACGACTGATGCCCGCAGAGGCAAAGGTGTTTTCAAAAAAGTAATGGATGCTATGGACAGGATGCGTAAGGCCGGCCTCATCTACGGCGTTTCCACCACATACAACAGATACAATACTGAAGAACTTGCAAGCGAAGAATTTGTAGATATGCTGGTAGACAAGGGTGTTACTTATGCTTGGTATTTCACTTATATACCTGTTGGGCGGGACGCAGATGTAGAAATGATGGCAACTCCGGAGCAAAGAGCTTATATGTACGATAAAATTCTGGAATACAGACGCACAAAGCCAATTTTCATCATGGACTTCTGGAACGACGGCGAAGCTTCCAATGGTTGTATCGCAGGAGGTAGACGCTATTTGCACATCAATGCCCATGGAGATGTAGAACCATGTGCCTTCATCCACTATGCAACATGCAACATAAAAGATGTATCGCTAAAAGATGCTCTTAGGTCGCCGCTTATGCTTGCATACCAAAAGCGCCAGCCATTTAATATGAATCATCACAGACCATGCCCGCTTATTGACAATCCTGAATTAATGGTAGAAATTGTACAAGAGAGCAAAGCATATTCTACTCAGCTAAGTGCAGATGAGACACCGGAAGAATTTGCAGAGAAGCTCAAACCCTACGCCGATGAGTGGGGGAAAATAGCTGATGAGAAATACCTTAAAACCTCAGCTAATGTAAAATAAGATACCCAATTAGCCGGCAGAAAGGAGGTTCTTCTGTTGGTATTGAGCCTTTCTGAATACAAAGTTGAGTTTTTACGAAGTTTAGCCGATAATACACGCTTAAAGATTATTGAAGCTTTAAAAGAACGGGAAAGGACAGTATCTGAACTGGTTGAATCTGTTGGCAGTTCCCAAGCCAACATCTCAACACATCTTAAAATTTTAAGAAGCGCAGGTATTGTCAAAAGTCGAAACAAAGGCAATTACGTTTACTACAGCTTGCGAGATGAAAGTATACTGGAATTCTTGAATTCGCTAGAAGAAATGCTCATTTTAATGCGAAGAAAATCCTTTGAAGGTGCTTAATCTTAATAAATTCTAATAAGTTGCCGCACGGACGATAAGGCGGCAGCTTATTTTTTTTCAATAAATCTGTAACAAGATAGACAAAAGATATTTACATAATTGTTGCTACATTTTGGTTTTTGCTTTATACTGATTACAACAAAAATAACAGGAGGTAAGTAAAACTTGGAGATACTTGTTACGCTTGATGTACTAAAACAGCATAAGGGAGAAGAAGTTGTTGAATTCCCCCCGGGAACACTAATAACAAAAGAAGCTAAAATCTATGCAGCAAAAGAAGGGATGAAGTTATTCGTAGGAGGCCAGCAGGTGCCGGAACCCGCTTATTCTGCTGAAATTCCCAGTATTCGCGCAGTAATATCTGTAATAGGCGAAGACAAGGTAGGAATCATCGCAGGCATATCCGATGTCCTTGCGAAAGCTAATGTGAATATACTTGACATTACGCAAACTGCCATCGAAGGTCTTTTTACCATGATAATGGTAGTAGATATAAGTAAAGCGAATATAGATTTTGAGGCTTTAAAAGTTAAGCTTTCTGAAAAGGGAGAAAAAATCGGAGTCCGAGTCGACGCTCAGAGAGAAGAAGTCTTTCATTTTATGCACAGGATTTAAGGAGGCCGCACAATGAATTTTACCCGAGATGAAATAATCGAGACTATACGCATGGTTCAAGCCGAACAATTGGATATTAGAACGATAACTTTGGGGATTAGTCTCAGGGACTGCTCAGGTCCTTCAATTTCTTATACTGCCCGCAAAATTTATGACAAGCTAATGGAAAGAGGCAGCGAACTGGTGCCAATTGCTCTACAGCTTGAAAAGGAGTTTGGCATTCCTATTGTAAATAAGAGAATTTCTGTAACTCCCATAGCTCTCGTAGCTGAAAGCTGCAGCGAAAGCGACTACGCTCCGATAGCTTCGGCTATGGACAGGGCTGCGGCAGAACTTGGCATTGACTTTATAGGGGGATTTTCCGCATTGGTTCAGAAAGGTTTTACGCCGGGGGACATGAACCTTTTAAATAGCATTCCCGAAGCTCTGTCCTCCACTTTGCGGGTTTGTGCCTCTGTAAATGCAGCCACCACAAAGGCCGGCATAAATATGGATGCAGTGCAAGCAATGGGAAGCATTATTAAAAAGACGGCACGTTTAACCGAAAAAGAAGATGGAATCGGAGCCGCTAAATTGGTAGTTTTTGCCAATGCTCCTGATGACAATCCCTTCATGGCAGGAGCATTTCACGGCCCAGGAGAGCCGGAAAGCGCCATCAATGTAGGAATCAGCGGACCGGGCGTAGTAAATACCGTTGTGTCGAATCTTCCTAAAGATGCAGATTTAGGAGAAGTGTCAGAGGCCATCAAACGCATGGCTTTCAAAATCACTAGGGTCGGGGAGCTTATCGGGCGTGAGGCTTCAAGGCGGTTGGGAGTTCCTTTTGGGATTATAGACTTGTCTCTTGCTCCAACTCCGTCTGTAGGAGATAGCGTGGCCAATATATTAGAGGCGATTGGCCTTGAACGCTGCGGAGCCCCCGGAACAACAGCTGCTTTAGCGCTTTTAAACGATGCCGTTAAAAAAGGCGGAGCAATGGCAACTTCATATGTAGGCGGTCTTTCAGGGGCTTTTATACCTGTCAGCGAAGATGCAGGCATGATACGCGCCGCAGTTGACGGAGCACTTACATTAGAAAAACTTGAGGCAATGACCTGTGTATGCTCGGTAGGTCTTGATATGATTGCCGTTCCCGGCGATACCTCAGCCCAGACTATTACTGCCATTATTGCAGACGAAATGGCAATAGGGGTTATAAACAAAAAGACTACTGCTGTTAGAATAATACCTGCTCCGGGTAAAAAAGCAGGAGATTTTGTAGAGTTCGGCGGCCTTTTGGGAAGAGCCCCTGTAATGCCGGTGAACCCATTTGATTCGTCAGTCTTTGCCAGGCGAGGCGGGCAAATTCCACCTCCGATACAAAGCTTAACAAATTAGCAAAAAATTAGGGCAAAAAACATAAGACCTATTTAAAAAAATAATTTAGTTTCTTCTTTGTAGAGCCTTTTCAGTGATAATAAAAAAATACATAGACCGATTATGTAGGTCTAAATAATTAAGTTATCCACAGAGTTATCAACAGCTGTTGATAACTTTAAACCTTGTCCTTAAGATTTTGTCTAAGCTGAATGCACTTTTCCACAATGGGGATAACTTATCCACATGAATGTTGATAAAAAAATGCAATAGGAAAATGGTCTTAAAACGGTTGTTCACAAACAAAAAAAATCCTTCGCTAGCGCACAAATGACAAAAGCACGATTTAGTATTACATCTTACTGTCATTTTAAGCAAAGCGAAGGATTTTGATTTAATTATACAAGATTATATTTTCTCGATAATCCTGCTGTAAATCTTTTTCTAGAAACTCTAAAAATCTTATCAGCATCGCTGATGCTTCCGCACGTGTCATAATTTTGTCCGGATTGAACTTGTTATAACTGTCGCCTTCAAGAATGCCAATTTCGCGAGCTACATATACGCTATCTTTTGCCCATGATGGAATCTTGTCGTCATCGGAAAAATAAGTATAATATCCGGGGTTTGGCGCTCTATTTCCGAATCCTAAGGCGCGAATGAGAACAGTAACCGCTTCTGCTCTCGTGAGAGGGTCATTAGGTTTAAAATAGACACTTGAAACTCCTGTCATTATCCCCTTTTCTAAGCCTTCTTTTATATACTGATAATTTTTATCCTCTACCTTTACATCTTTAAAAGGCGATGTTTCAGGAGGCTGTTTTCGCCTGCTTGTCCTTGCTGTGCTTGTTTGCTCAACAGTAGGCCTTATATCGCAAGCTCTAATAACTCCTTTAATAAATTCAGCTCTAGTCATCGGTATCTCAGGCGTAAAAAATGTCTGGCTCTCATCAAATACATCCAGTGAATAAAGTTTAGTTATATATTCTTCAGCCCAGTGCCCTTTTACATCCCGGAATTTAGGAACAACCAAACGCTCCACTTTCGGCACCATTTCTGCAGAGAGATTTACCTTGCCGCTAGAACGTTTCTTGCTGTCGATGATGCCATTTTGGATTTTTGGCATGTCGTAATCATATCTTGAAACCATCTCTCTATTAGTTGTGCGGATATATCCCCCGTCAAAGCTGGAAAGGGTGGCTTCGTTTTCGGAATATACCAATTTTTTCGTTAAGCTGTCTGACACCTGGACCTTTGCACTTCCTTCCCAGGACACCGTTTCCTGGTTGCCTTCTTCGTCAGTTACCTTTCTGCTGGAAGTTATATAATAATTAATTATTTGAGTTTCCGTGCTTCCCCAAAAATTATTGTATCCAACATCGCCCCCGGAAATAGTAACTATTACTTGGCCCTCGTCTCGGTTTATGGTGTAATACTTTCTGCCCTCAAAATTTCCTGAGTAAAAGTCTGAGGCCGGCCTCTTGTCTATGACATCAGACTTTGAAAATTGGAAGTCCTCAAGTTCGTATTTATCTTCACCTATCTCTATTTTCTCCGAGTACTTGCTTAAAGTAGTCTGGCCAATAACTTGCCCTTTATCGTTTCGGTTATTGTAGTTTGTTGAGAATGTAACGCTTCGGGTAAGTTTTGTTTTTACTGTGCTATCATCACCGGTAAGGTTATACTTATAGGTTATAGTTTCGGTATCGCCTCGCCCGCCTTCTGATATTGCAAGTTCGCCGGAAAATTTCATGGGCTTGCCGCTGACAAAAACCATCTCTTCGTAAAGATATTCATTGTTTACACCGCCTTCAAAACCGGAAGGCGTTCCATATGCCTGAAATGGAATGGTCAAGAATACTATAAGAACAAAATATGCGGTTAGTTTTCTAATAATCATACACTTCCCTACTTTACTAATAAGAATTTGCCTTCAAAGTCATCTCGCAGCATATATATGCTGTCTCCTGCCTGCAGATCTTCAAAGCTTATAACCCTATCATCTTTAATCAGTAATGCTTTTTCAATCCTTACTTTTACCGGCAGCGACTTAGGCATCCATTTTTCATTTCTACTGCTCCAGTCTTTTGCATCTGTCAGTGTAACACTGGCTCCAATAGCCCCATCATCTTCGATTTTGTTTATTGTGCCGATGGTTACGCGCTGTCTGAGTAATGAATCCATATCCTTTTTTAATACTACAGCCGCTATTCTGTCGCCATCAGTATAGGCGTAAGCATACCAAGATTTTCTGTCCGAAGAACTGCTTTCGCCTACCCCATAGTCCATGGCAAAAAATTCTTCCGGGGTTATTTTCTTCATTTTTTCCATGTCAAAGATGTATGTGTCATTGTCATAGTAAAGTTCTTTCTCATCGTCAAAGGATTCCCAATCATTGTGATTGAGTATAAAGAAATCTGAAAGCGTAACTTTATTTTCTAAAACACTTTCCAGTTTGCCTGAGTAGAAATAATACTGACCGATATTCGAATTATTTATATCTTGATCGTAAATATATACGATGCTCGCCAATGCCTTTTCGCCTTTGCCATCGGCTACCACAAGAGCGTCTGTGCCGGGGGTCACCGAGTATCCGTCTACTATGCGTTGATTTTTTATAAAGATGGTGCCTTCATTAAAATCAATATTTCGCTTGTTCTTAAGTTCAAATGCCGAGGCATACCAGTTGATTTCTTGTATTTTGTCACTAAATGTGGTCTCATATTGACTTTTTATAACCATTTTTTCTGCCGTATCTTTTCCAAAAAAGTCCTTTGCCGCTATATAAATAGTTTTGCCTTGAAGATATTTAAGATTGTTGAAAGGTATAGCCTTTCCCGCATAATACACCGGGAAATTTGTCAAGTAGTCTATACGCAATATATTTTTATATTCTTGCCAGCTTCCATTCTGGAAAATCTGGGCATTTTTTAAAACCAGGGCGTCATCTACCATACTTGCAGCATCTAATTGTCCTTTGTATAAAGCTTTAATCTTAACTGAGTCTCCTTGAATTTTCATGCGGCTAATAATATCAGAATCCTTTTCGTCAAAGTAAAGGCGGACCCAATCGCCCTCGTACAAAGTGCTTAAAGGCACATTTACACTATTTTTTATGGCAATAGTGGCAGGTGTTGTATAATATGTCTCCTCTTTCCCAC
Source organism: Tepidanaerobacter sp. EBM-49 (assembly GCF_001896645.1). NCBI lineage: Bacteria > Bacillati > Bacillota > Clostridia > Thermosediminibacterales > Tepidanaerobacteraceae > Tepidanaerobacter > Tepidanaerobacter sp. EBM-49. Next base: position 15,194 of record NZ_MPPE01000051.1, on the reverse strand, counting down.
TTGTAAGCCTTAATATTATTTGGTCTCTGTCAATTTTTTTGATAATACCTGTGCGGACCTTTCCGCCCGGAGGAATATATCCGGGATTTTCAGTAGACCAACTTTCAAGATAGATAAGTGTATCTCTGTTATATTCTCCATATACTTCCATTCCAATTTTTAAATCATTAAGATAGACGGGTATCTGATCTATGTTTAAAGCTGTGTCCGCTGTGACTTTAAACTGCTTTTGATTTCCGTTGTATTCTTCTACCTTAATCCAAGATTCTTGGGTATTCATGTCTATTATATAGCCTTCAAGGCTCTGTGCTGCAAGGGCTGTTTTTTTATCTTGCAGAAAAGGCAGCAGCATCCCGCAAAGTATTGCAAAGATCAGTAAAACAGTTTTGAGTTTTTTCACCTGCCATTACCCCCTTGTTCCAAAAACTGCGTATTTGCCCAGCCGGTTAATTGTTGTCTTAACCGACACATCGGGACCGCTGTATCTTTCATAAATGCTCGTCCAATCTCCTTTAGCATCATCGTAGCGGTACAAGGCAATGTTAGTTATTTTTCTTAGATTAGCTTTAGCCCTGTCAAAATCAACGCCAAATTGCATTGAGTCGTTTAAATAATCTAAATCAAATGTGTCGCTTCCTACATAAAGCCCTGCTTTCATTAACAATTGGCCGGAAAGAAGGGTGCGATTTCCAAATCCTGTGCTTTCTGTGCCATAAGTTATTTCAAATCTTACTCCCGTATTGTCTTTGTCTTCATACTGCCGAACTTTAGATGTATAGAAGGCTTTAGGATTGAATTTTAATGTAAAATCTTTCCCCAGAATAGTTATATCACCGGAGTTGGATTTTGATATTATCTCTACAGGCATCGTAATCGTCACAGTATTTGCGCCTAGGAAATTGCTGTCCACAAGATTTACGGTAATGTCTTTTCTATAATCTTTGGTTCCTATAACTATGCGCACAGTATTGCCGATTTTTTCTGTGGTAGTTTCTTCCACAAGGCCTCCATCTTCATCTGAAGGCCCTACCCTGCCGCCTGTTCTTACGGTGTTGCTTTCGGCGGAGGGAGGCGAAGATCCGAAATCACCCAGGGCTTTTACTACAAATTTATACATGGTATAAGGCTCTAAATCGCTATAAACGAAGCTGGTAAGTTCAGTATTTCCAACAAAGTCTATATTATTGTCATCGACTACAGCATAAATTTCGTAGCCTTTGGCGCTTTCTACTGCTGACCAACTTATTTTAATATAGCGGTCATATACAAGTTCTGCTGTTACATTCATAGGAGCGCTAAGTTCCGGCAGTCCATAAGTAAGCTGCTCGTAAATGTCAGTGGCGCCGCCGTCCGGATTTATTACTAAGACACCTTTACTGTCAAGTTTTGCCGGTGCGGTTATGACAGTTATTGTTTGAGAATCTATGACATTTACACCAGTGCCATCAATGCCGTTTTCCAATAGATAGGGTATACCATCTACATAGACTATGGTGCCTGATGCGTCGCTTTCGCTATCAATTTTTTTAAGGCTTGGCGCAAATATTACTCGTGCTCCCGTCATAAAGCCCGTGCCCTTTATCTTTATCCTTTGGCCACCGTTTATCGAAATTCGTGTAATCTTAGTGGTTTCGGAAGGATCTGTAGGATCGACCACTGCAGATATTTTGGGAGTGCTAAGATATGTAAACTTTCCTGATGGAGCTGAAAGTTCGCCATCCGGATTTTCTACTTTTACATCCACGGTGCCTGAAGCATGGGGTGGAGTCACTGCCAGTATGGTTTTATAGTCGATAACCTGTATATTATCCTCCGGAACCGGAGTTTCTCCAAAATAAACTTTTAAACCTTCGCGAAAGTCTTTGCCTTCAATTTTTACACTAGTGCCACCTGAGGAAGGCCCTTTATCTGGCGTTATTTTGGTTATTGCAGGAGAAGTTTCTCCTTTAACAAACATAATATAAATGGGTTTTGGGCTTACTTTGTCTGATGCCGCCTGCCCGCCATCTTCGTTAATAACAACTAATCTGTGGAGCTTGCCTACAGCGCTTTCCGGAACTTGAGGCATTGTAAATGTAAGTTTTGTAGGAAGGGTGTAAGTTATATCTTTTGGCTCTATCGTTGCCACGTCAGAGATTTGAATCTTGGCGTTTTCTCTAAAGTCGCCGCCGATAACGCTTACCGTATTTCCTCCCTTATATGTTAAATATAAGACTTTTATATCTCTGCCGTTTATATTCGCATCTTCGGGAGATTTTCCTTCTTTAGTTAGATTTACAATATACGGACTGCTGGCAGGATATTTATACATAAAAGTGCTCTGAGCAGTTCCACCATCAGGATTTATCAAGGTAACCTCTACCTGCCCGATAGTATAATATGCAGGCGTCGTTACAACAAGCTGGCCACTATTTAAGAATTCTACTTCTGGTGCATATCCCCGCTCCACAAACAATCTCCTGTCGGAAATTTCAAGGCGAATAAGCTCACTGTAAGGATAAGGGTTTGTTCCTTCTGCTTTTAATAGTCGTGTTGAAACAAACATGGCATTTCCGTCAAAGGGTATCGGATTTAATGTTACAAACTCACGGCCGCCTTCTGAAAGCGTAAGGTATATTTTGCCATTGGCATATTCTACCCTAAGACCTCCTGCAAGATTTACAGTGGTCCGCTGATTGTCTATCCTGCCTGAATTTTCTTCTTCTCTTGGAATATTGCGATTGGTGATATTCCCAAATCGAATTGCTGCCATCTGCTTTAAATTTACTGCTCCATCTGCATCGACTATCCTCATATCGCTTTGTGCAAAGCCGGAGCCGAAAACCTCCACCCGGTCGCCGCCCTGTTTTTTACCTTCAGAGGGTACTATCCGAGTTATGACAGGCTTCGTGGATGTATAGGTATATTTTACTTTGTTTGATATTCCGGAATCATTGTTTACTATATAAACATCTACTGTGCCGGCAGATGCTGCCGGAGTCTTAACTTTTAAATATCCGTCAGCAAATTCTACTATTTCGGCTGTCTGATTTCCAAAATATATTTTCGGCAAAACCGACAACACTATTTTGTCAAAATTTTCTCCATAATAGTCTTTCAGGTTTTGAATAATGTCCTTGTTTTCGTCAAAAGAATTGCCAAGTCTTTCCTTTACCGCGGAAGGTCTGAAATCATCCCATATACCGTTGCCGTTTAAATCTTGATATATCTCATTTTCATCTTTGATTTGATTTCTGTTATCATCGTTGTAAGGTTCAAAATATCTAAAATCGCTGCCTGTTATTTCAACAATTTGCTTGCCGGCAGCACTGCCTTGAGACGGCACTACCCGAGTTATGCGAGGATAACTGGTGGGTACCATGTATGTAAAGCCATCTTCCTTGCCAGCGCTTGCACCGTCAGGATTTAACACTACTACGGGAACTGTTATGCGATCCGTCCCTTTTTCCTTTGATAAATCGCCGCTGAAGGGAGGCACTTTTACTGTTATGGTTTTTCCATCAACACTTACAATTGTATCTTCTTTTTTAACTTCTACACCGTTTATAAAAACCTTAGACTTATATGTGCCGTCATCTTTAAAGTCTTCACCTATAATATCTACAGTATATCCTCCGTCAGTCGAACCTTTGTCAGGGACAATTTTAACGATTTTAGGTCTTGATTGGGGCTGAGTATAGTAATAAAAACCTTGGGTGCCTGTTCGGCTATCTCTTTTGGTATCCGGATTTAGTACTGTTAGGTCATAATAACCGTCACCTGCGGAAAGTTTCGGCACTTTAAATATAATTTTATTCTTGTCAATTACTTTTACGTTATTGCCAACTATAACACCGCTGTCATCGACTTTATATAAAGTCTGCATATAGAGTTTGATGCTCGGGTTTTCTTTTATTAAAAGTGTAGTGACTTTTACATCTTTGCCGTTGATAATTTCATTTACTGTATCAATTTCAATTTTATAATCGCTGCCTCCTTCTTTAGAGGCCATAAGTGCATAGTCATTAGAAGTATCGTCATACTTTATACCTATGGTGTATGTATTTTTAACTCCGTCGGAAAGTATGGCGTTTCCTTGAAAATCCTGCTTTAGTGTGTAAAACTTGTCTTGGGAATCTTTGAAAACTATACTGTGCCAGTAATCAGCAATTTTCAAATACTTTCTGCCATCAACTGTTTCACCGATGCTTAAAATTTTATCGTTTTCCGGTGATGCATAATATTGCAGTGTGATACGCTTAGTTTCCGGATCAGTATTGTATTCATTTATATCTTGATTTTGAAGAAGTATCCTTGTGCCTATCAATTTATATATTTCAGAAGTAGTTATGCCGGTAGATGTGGGATCAGGCGCAAGAAAATTATCTCCGGTAACTAAGACCAACGTGCCTGTGTTGCCTACCTTAGGAGCAAAATCAGTAATCTTCGGGTCTGTATATGTTTTGACATAATTAAACTCTTTTACCGCAATGCCGCCGCCGGGGTTTATAACCTGAAGCTGTGTAGTGCCTTCTCTGCCCGGCGGTGCTTTAAATGTTATGGTTTTGCCGTCTCCTTCTCGTCTTATACTCGAAACTTCCTTTCCATCAATAAAAACCTTAACATCTTGTAGGAAATTACTTCCCTTTATAGTTACTGTTTCGCCGCCGCTTACGGTTACTACATCAGGAACTACGCTTTCAATAACAGGAGTTTTGTCATCCTTTGACAATATAAACTTCACCATTAGCGAACTTTCTGAAGAAAGACCGGGAACATCGGAATTTCTAACCGGATTTGTAACTACTACAGGAACATTTGTGTTTACATATTCTTCAGGAATTTTGGTGTCTTTCGGTATTGTCAAAAGAATCCTGGTGCCTGCTTCCTGGCCTGTTGAACCATCCATTATATTTCCGGCATCGTCCATTACATAAAGCTGAATATTGCTATTTTCGTTTTTATTAATTTTTACATCCCCAAAGCTTATAATTGGGTATACAGCTTTTATGGCACCATCTACTGTATATTTGTAGATTGCGAAATTCTTGCCATATATACCTATCATCAAATCTTGAGGAATTACATATGTGCCATCGTTTTTCTTTGTTACGTGAATTTCGCCGGGCACTATGCTGTTTGCTTCAGGCTTTATCCTGCTGGGTATAAAAGTATAGCCTTTTGGAAGCTCTGCTCTTTCAGTAAAAAGGTATTCCTTTTCATTACTGCCTATGACAATTCTCGTAGTGGTTTCCACTACTACATCTTTTACTGGATTGCTCTCATTGGTATCAGCATTTATCTTTACCGCAAGCTTGTCTATATCTGGAGAAAAAGTGGAGCCTTCTTTAATGACATCTGCTTGAGGACCTATTATCACTTTTATTGTTTTTTCAACTGTTGTTACAGGTAAGTTTCGATAAGTTCCGACAGCTGCATTATCACTGCTTTTATATGTTAATTTCATAACGCCATCTGATAAAATGTCTATGTTCGGAAGGCAGTTTTCATCAATTTGTAAATCATCTATATTAAGGCTTCCCAGGTATCTTCCGGTAATGGTAGCTGTAGAGCCGGTATCAGGTCCTTTGTTGGGCTGTATAATATCGATTTTTGCACTTTTAGATCCTTGGATTACGGTAAATTTTTCCTTTTGATATATATACTCTCCGGAGACTGCCTGCATTGGATCTTTATAATCGGGAACCTGGTTTGTAAGGACCACCCAATACTCTCCCGGCGTAATATCAGGCACTTCAACGGTAAATACATATTTGCCGTCATCGGTTTGCTGGAGGGGGCTGGGGTTTTTCCCCTTGTTTGCGGTTGTATAAGGATCTGTGCCGTCTGTAGCTTTCAAGAAATATACATCATATTGGCGCAGCTGACTTGCTTTAAAATATACTTTTCCGCCTTTTGCACCTCTGTTAGGAAACATTTCAATGTCAGTAGATATATTTAAATCCTCCACCAGCCGAAATTGGCCGTTATATGTGTGGTTTATGGTAATTTTGACTTTTTTTCCAGAATTCAAATCATTAAATTTTATAGGATCAGTATCGAATTTCCTGGTAATCTCTATGTCTTGAAGGCCTAATTCTCCTTCTTGAAATTCATTTATCTGCGCAGGATTTGTTTTAAAGCAATCATTAGGAATGGTATTAAAAAGAACGCCTGTTCCATACTTAACTGTTATTTCGGCGGTATCTGTGATTAAATCAAAATTTGTTCCTTTTATATACAATGTTCCCATATCTTTATTTACTTTTGGAGTAACATCAGTAATAGTAGGCATAGCGCCTTTGTCGCCAATGGGAATTGAGGCATTTCCCACTACTATAGATTTAATATTCTTTAGCTTTTCCCAGTCCTCAGGCTTGGTGAATTCGAAATAAAGTAACCCATATGTATTAATCTTAGGGCCTTTAAGCTGTTCAAATTTAGAGCCATATTCTATGAAAACAGGAGCTCCTTCCAGCTCACTTCCTTTGATTGATAAAGACATCCCTGTGGTAAGTCTGTTGCTGTCGTGCTCTTTCCCTATAACTATTTCACTTACTGCATAGGTATCTTTATCATATCCATATGCCAATTCTGCGTTATGCGGCATAACCATAGAAAATAGTATTAAAATCGCAAGAAGCGCCGAAATTGCTGCTCTACCTTTCTTTATCATCTTCTCCCTCCTAATCCTCCACTACTACGAATATACCCGGGTCTGTTTCCTCAACAGTTACTGTTTTGCTGAAGATGTCTATTGAAAAATCTTCTTCAAAAAACTCCAGCATAGCCGGATCATATCTTATCACTTTAAGGTTTTCCCCATCACTTTCTTTAAACGGAATTACAACTTTAAATCTGGTAAAATCGAGATTTTCACATGATACTTGAATAAATTCTGATTTTATTTTTTGGCCTGCAAGTTTTTGCTTTAAATTTCTTGCAGCTAAAGGATCTGTTCGGCCAAGGACGGCACACGCCTCCTTATCCCTTGAATAATCATCAATTCCTACGTTATAAAAGATTATGTCCGCCCATTTTGAAAAAGTCTTCAAGGTGGATATCCTGTCATTTCTTCTGCCGTCAAAACATATTTTTCTAATAAGGCTATCAGCCCCCATAATATCATCTAAATCAATTTCCACAAGGCGCCTGTCGGTATAATTTCTATTTAGAACCAAGGTATCTTCACTGCGCAAAAGGTCTCCCATTGCTTTGCCAAACTTTGTATCATCTATTATTTTATAATCTTCATTAGGGACATAGTCTCCTTCTTTTACCACACTTAGCGCACCAAATACCTCGGTTTTATGATCTTTATCATTTTGTACTAAAATGGAGTAAATGCCCGGATCTAGGCGGTCGCTGCCTGCAGGCAGGTATACTTTTAGAATGGTTTTGCCATCATCGTCGGTAGATATTTTAACCCTTCTTGAGGGAATGTTGTTAAAATAGACTTTTACGCTACCTTCATAGAGAAAATCTCCATAAAGAATTATAGGCACATCTTCATCATAATTTTCCACAACACTTCCGGTTTTATTTAAGGTAATTACAGGGGTTGCCATCGTGGTAAACGTCCAGCTAACTTTCTCGTTTCGCTCAGTATCTTCCTCTGCTCCGGCAAAATAGACTATTCCTTCATTTATCATAACTGAATAAACCGTCTGAGACATCAGCGGCTTTACAGGCACAAATAAGTAAGCCCTATTGGCTGTCCTGTCTTTTATAAAAATATAATTTGCGATGTAGGCATCTCGCTTAGCAATATCCTCCAGATTTTGTATATAATTGAGAAATTCTTGATCTATCATGGATACTTCATTTTGCCCTTCGGAAAATACCGTGGACGTTTGAAGCAGGCTAAGGCCTTTCTCTTTATCAAATTGCAGCCTGTCATTTTCATCTTCAAAGGTTATTTTCAAAAAGTAGCGGGTTGTGCCGTCGATAGTTTTGGGATTTAACATCTTTTCATTTGACCATGTGCCGCCTGCCGGTTCTGTTGCAATTACTTGAGGTTTTCCGGCAGACAAGACTTTTACTGTCGTATTAGGATTCGACACTGAGCGTCCGTCATTAAAAAATATCTCGATCGAATACTCGCCACTGCCGCCCTTATAAATACTATCGATTACATTTGGATCTTCTACTTTTACATTTAATTCGGTGATGCTGCTAAATTCTATATATTTTTTATCTATTGTCTCGGAAATCATTCCGGCATTTTTGCCGCTTATCATTTTAAGTTTTATATACTCTATATCTTCATTAAAGTTATATCCCTTGATAATAAAAGATGCTGTTCCTTTATAAATATCTGAAAGCCGGAAGGTGTCAGGTTCCGTTTTGTAAATCCCAATATCCCCGTTTCGTTTTCCACCTACTGTAAATTTCATATCAAAGCGAGGTAAAAATGTGCCGCTTCGGTCTTGTAATACATCATTTGATATAGTAAGTATGTAATATTTGCCCCAATCTAGGCTATTTTCCGGATAAATAACCAATTTTGTCTTTTGCTTGTCGCCCTCATTATAATATTCGAAGCGAACTTTAGAAATCTTTACTGCAGTTTCCGGTGCGTATCCTTCTACAAGTGTAATCCTTTTAAGAGAAGATATTTCACCGGCGCGGGGCAGCACACGGCCTTCAATATAAAAAACAAAAGGGTTTTCCGGACCATAAGCCCAGGTGCCGTTTACGGTGCACACCTTTCCTCCTGTTAAAGGGTCGTCTTTAATGGTATCAGGTACCATATCTTGAATACCGTCCCAGCTTAAAGGAGTTTTTTCTGTTTTTGGTATCGTCCAAAAATAAAAATCCACATCATTTTCTAGAGCATAACCGTTCATATCTTCTATAAATTCTTTTTTAATAATGAGGCGATATTGAGTAAGATTTAGATACGGCAGAGCAGGTGTTACTTTTACAGTATTTCCATTTACTATCTCAATATCTTTAACTGCTGTCTCTTGCTGGTATTCCTCGCTTTTCAGTTGGGATTCCGTGATTTCAGGATTAAATTCAAATACTTTGTCATACAAATTACCGGAATCGTCATAATCGGTTTCTAGGGGTTTGGGTATGCGGTAGAGTTTAGTATTTTCTAAAAGTCGCTCTTTATCGGTGTTTTTCGCCCATTTAATATTTCTGTCAAAACGAATATATACCGAACCGTCGGCAGAAAGGCCCGTTCCTGATATCGAGGTAATATCATCACTGCCTGATATATTCGAAGAATAGCCAATGACCTTGGGGCTTTGGCCTGCGCTTCTTGTAATAAAATTTACAATTATATCCCTGTTTGTAATCTCATAGTCTTTAAGTTTTACAGCACCTTCTAAAACCGCAAAACGATAAAGGGTGTTTCTCATTAATGGAGGTTTCCCGATTCTTCCCACATCAAAGCACAAAGTTTTTTCGTCTTCCGAAAGATATATCTTCTCTTCATCTACGGGATAGGAATCATCACCGGTTTTAAGTATAATTTTTGATTTGTCTAGTATTTCTATGGGGTATTTAAAAGTTATCTTTATAGTTGGCTTAACCTCAAGCTGTGTTTGATTGTTCAAAGGGTAAGTATTTTCAATTATCTCTTCCGGGGAGCCATTTTGCGGACCATCATCAGAAAGAGTGTTGCTGTATGTTTCGCCATACACGCTATTTGCATTAAAAAAAGCTTGAGAAGAAATTATAATCAAAGCTAACAAAAAAATTGCGATTTTATTTTTTTGCTGTTTAGTATTCATGCCGGCACTTCCTCCATCCCATACGCTTAACGCTTGCTAATTCTTATCCATTTTTCCTTATTATACCATAGAATTACATAAATTCTAACTTATCGAAGAAAACTTTTGCAAAAGGAATAGGGGGCCGTCCTCGCCTTCTAATATTTTTGCTTTTCCATGATATAAGTGTTAAACTTTTTAGTAGACTAGCAAAGGGGTGGTACAGGATGGAAGAGCTTTGGAAGCTTTTTATCGTTTTTTGCCGAATTGGAGCATTTACATTTGGCGGGGGTTATGCGATGCTTCCCCTTATCCAAAAAGAGGTTGTGGAAAAGAATCACTGGGCAACAGATGAAGAAGTTATGGATTATTATGCCATTGGCCAGTGCACACCGGGGATAATTGCAGTAAACACTGCAACTTTTATAGGATTTAAGCAGAGGGGAATAATAGGTGCAATAGTTGCTACATGCGGCGTTGTTTTTCCTTCTGTTGTAATAATTAGCATTATCGCTGCTTATCTTACTAATTTTGAGGATTATGCAGTGGTTCAGCATGCCTTCGGAGGAATAAGAGTCGCTGTGGCAGCTCTTATCTTAAACACAATAATCAAAATGTGGAGAACATCTGTAAAGGATTGGTTGGGAATTATTATATTTTCCGGATCTTTCTTAGCAGTGGCTTTTTTTAATATTTCTCCTATTCCTGTAGTTGTGATTTCTGCGCTTCTGGGAATATCCAGGATGCGTGTGAGGACTGATGTAAAATGATATATATAAGATTATTCGTGGAATTTTTTAAGGCAGGTTTATTTGCAATAGGCGGCGGTCTTGCGACTATCCCCTTTCTCCAGGATATATCAGAAAAAACGGGATGGTTTAGTCTGCGAGAATTAGTGGATATGATAGCAATTTCAGAATCTACTCCCGGCCCTATCGGCATTAATATGGCTACATATGCAGGTTATAAAACTGCTAAATTGGCAGGAGCAATAATTGCTGTAGTTGGAGAAGTGACTCCTTCAATTATTATAATAGTTTTAATCGCATATTATTACATGCGGTTTAGTGAACAACCGTTGGTGAAGGCAGGCTTTTACGGAGTAAGACCTGCTGTAACAGGTCTTATAGCAGCGGCAGGGTTTGAGGTTGCAAAAATTGCGCTGTTTAATATTGAAGCTTACTTAAAGACGCATAATCTTTTTGCGCTTTTTAACTTAAAATCCATCGCACTTTTTGCAATCATTGTGTTTTTAATGAATAAATACAAGAAACACCCCATATACTTTTTAGTAGGAGCGGCTATAATAGGAATTATATTCAAATTCTAGTAAAATAAACATAAAATTGGCGTATTGAACAATAAAATCTGTCTTTCGCGGCATCTGTTGGTGCATCTATCATCCTAAGCATCCGCTGCATATATGCCATCCTGAATATTCGCTAATATCTCTATTTCCTAAATGTCAGCGAAGGATCTGTGTTTAGGCAAAGAACAATGTAAAAAAAGAGGGGGTAAAAACGCCCCTCTTTTTGCATTAGTTACTTCAGTTTATTTTAGATTAGAGTATTTAGCTTATTCTATACTATCATTTCAGCTTCCATATCGTCTGCATATTCATTTATATCCTCTTTGACTCGCTGAATGTATATAATTCCCGTAATCGCAGCAATAAAATCCGATGCAGGATATGCAAACCAGGCACCAGTCACGCCCCAGTGTCTTACAAATATGAGCATAACCGGTATAAAAATAACGAGCTGTCTATATATCGAAAGGAGAAAACTTGTGCCTGCATCCCCCATGGCCTGATACGCGTAAATTGCTACATAATACAGGCCCACAGTTGGGAAAATACTTATCATAATTCTATATGCCCGGGCACATTCTTTTACCAATGCTTCATCCTTTACAAAACTTGCTATCATGGGTTCTGCATACAGCATCATTATCCCCCACAGGAATATAGATGAAAGGGCAACTACCTTAATAGTTTTCTTTATAGTTTCCCTTAAGCGGTCAAAATCTCCGGCACCATAGTTAAAAGCTACTATAGGCTGCATGGCCGAGGTTATCCCAATAATGTTTATATACATAAACATGGATACCTTCATAATCGTGCCTGATATAATTATTGCCCTATCACCGCCGTGGGCAAAAAGCACATTATTAAGTATAACTGCTACGACAGCATCTGATATCTCTATGACAAATGTTGTAAAACCTATTGCTATTATAGATTTTAGTATTTCTATATCAAATTTAAAACTGTCCATTAGGTTAATAGATTTTGAAACTTTGTAGAAATTGTAAAGCGCAAAACTGCACGATGCAATTTGAGATATTACCGTTGCTATTGCCGCACCTTTTACGCCCATGTTGCAGCCGATAACAAAGATTGCATCAATTATTATGTTTGCCACTGTGCCCAGCGATGTAGCATATAATGTAACTTTCGGATTTCCCAGGGAATTTATGATATAACAAGTAACAAAGGTCAATCCTTGAAAAATCCCGCCGGCCAGCACCACTGCGGCATAAGTTTTTGCCATAGGCAAAGTAACGTTGCTTGCTCCAATTTTTATTAAAATCTTGTCCAAAAAGAAATATATAGAAAGCGGCATCACGGTCATTACAATTGTAGTAAGCACTATAGCAGTTGTAATTGTAATTTTAAGATTTTCGTAATCCTTTTCTCCAAAATATTTCGCAACTTTCGTGCATGCGCCTACAGCTATTAAAAGCCCTGTAGCCGATAAAAGCCTTTGAATAGGAAAAGCCACGGTTAATGCTCCAATAGCATTCGGGCCTACATATCTGCCGACATAAAATGTGTCCACCATACCATAAAGCTCAGAGACAAGCAAGGAGATTATCGCCGGCAGAGCAAATCGAAGCAATACCTTTTCTACTTTACCTTCAGCAAAAGCTTTAGTGTTTATCCCATACTAACACGCTCCTAAATTCGTCTTTTATATAACACATTTATTACAATACTTATTGTATATTATCAGGTATGCAGTTTTCATTCACTTCTTCAGCATGATTTGAGGTACTCTTTTAAGGTGTTTGCAAAAAACGCTTTTTTCGGGAAAAAGAAAAAACACCTTTATGTAAGGTGTTTTAATAATCAAGTTGCGTAAAACATCAGGAGAATCGCTCCACAGCCGCGGATTTTTAATTTAAAGTGCTGTACAGGCTTCTTTTTCCTAAAATCTGTTGTTATCTTAGGAATTGACGCAAGTTTTAGGAGTTCAACTTCATTATCGGTAAGATACAGCGGCTCTCCCAGAGCCTTCCAGAGATTGTAGGCGCTGTTTGCATTTTCACTTGCTTCGTACATTACTACCCGGTAATCGCGCCATAAGTTTACTATGTTTAGTGATAGGTTCCTTTCAGTGTTCTCTTTTCCTGTAGTATATAAAAGTAATTGGAAATCTTCCCCTTTAGATGTGACAATATATCCTTCTCCCTTTTCTATTACCGTATCTCCTAACTTACTTAAAAAGTAAAAGGCGTGATATGCGGGCTTTTTAATGCCTTCCCAGTTTAAAAGCCCCTTATCGCCAAAAAATACGGCATTTTCCGGATTTTCTTCCCTTGCGATATCGTCTATTGCCTTTAATATATAAGGGTCATCGCCATTTACCGCTTTATCTATAACAAGTGGTACCACAGATGCCATATCATAGACTGAATTTATATCACGGTCTTTTATATCTTCTTCCTTTGCGGTAAAGCCCCATTCGCCACTTAAGATGCCATAAAATATCTTTTTGAAATCCTCTGGAGCATCCTTTTCAATACTATATCTCCATTTGCTAAGTTCGTAGGTCCCATATTCTTCTTGAAAATAATTTAAAAAATTTGTAATAATTTCTTTATAACGGGCCGGTGTAAATTCTTCGAAACCAAAAATAATATCCGGACGTAAATTAACAGAAAGAATCAAGTCTATAATTTTTTTTGCGTATCTAAAGTTTATATTTCCTTCAGGATATATCCCAATCTCTCTTGAGAACAAATCTCTTAAAATTCCGTAGTCAAAATCGATTTCTTTTTGGATTGTAATGAGAAATTCTTGAATTTCTTTTTCTAGGATTGCAGAGGCTTTAGGAAGAATTATTGCATCTTTGTAAGTATGGAAAAATTCTCCCTCGTTTTTGTAAACATCTACATTAATTTTTGAAATTTTTTCTTCATAATTGTACCTTTCATAATTTTCCAGGTAAGATGAAATATACTTTAAGGCTTCGCCAAGATCGTAGGAAGTTATTTGTTTTGCCTTATTAAATTTTTCTTCATCCATTTTGTATTTTTTGCGGTATTGAAGAGGAGTCATTTTATAATGGCGCTTAAAGTGCTTGTTATAATACCTGGTATGGGAAAAACCTACTTCTTCAGATATTTCAGAGATACTCATATCTGTATCAAGCAGCAACTTTACAGATTCTTCAGCCCTTGTCAGGTTTACAAAATCCTGAAAGCTTATTCCCAGTGCATATTTAATTTCGTTGGAAAGATACTGAGCGCTTAAAAACTCCTTTTTTGCTATATCTTGCAATGAAATTTTATTGTTATAGTTGTTGAATATATATTTTGCTATCCTGTGGTAGCGCTGAAGCTGTTCGGCGTTGTCTTTTAAATCTCTATTTTCATATATTAAATAATGAAATTCATTTATCAAAAGATACAAAAGCTCAACAAGAGTTTCCCGAATGTAAACATCGTAATCCTCGCCCTTTTGCACCGCTTCACAAAGTATTGTTGAAAGATACTTCTTAAAAATCTCATAATTATCCCCTACCTGAGGCTCTCCTTCAAAAGCACAGTCTGTATAAAAGTATATATTTCTGATATCTTCATAATACTTTTGAAAGAAATTAGGATCTATATGCAGCATAAGCACAAGATTTGGCTCATTTGAAGATAAACTGTGAGCCTCATCTAAGTTTATTATTTCCACTTCATTTTCAATAAGTCTGTAAGTGTCGGATTCCACCGTAGCCTCTATAGAGCCCTTTAATATCATCAGGATTTCTATAGCTTCATGCCAATGTATGGGATATTCTCTGATATCTAAAAGCTCAATGTTGATGGGTATGTTTTCCATATATTTTATATGTTCTCTTCGCATATGATATGCTCCTTGCAAATCTTAGTTTGCCCTGATACCTTTATTATATCATAAAAGGCGAGATGTGAGCTGTCAGTCGATGAGCGCCCCTACTATATAATTGATGATAGATTTTTTTGATAATTCGTGCTAGTATTATAGTAACTAATATATATTACTTACTATACACCTGTTAGTTATGACAAAATTTGAGTCAATTGCTTATACTGCATTTGAAGATTATGTATCACAACTAAAAGTTGTTTTACAATTTATCGTTAAAAAACAAGGGAGGGAAAGGAGAATTGTTAAGTAAGATATTTGATTCTACCACTTTGGGTTTTATGGCGGCTGCAATCATATTATTTATTATT